>NZ_JBDOQR010000035.1:0-50926 GCF_039839315.1 Phaeobacter sp. CAU 1743
GGCCAAACCGCCGCTCAGGCGGCCAATACGGGGCGAAAATCGCTGGAAATGACGCCTCAACCGCCCCAAACTGCCCTCAAGCGGCAACATCGGCGCAGCCGAAGACGTTGTTCAGACGTTCCTTAGGAGACACTCCCATGCAAAACCCTGTTGTGAAAACCTTCTGGGATCAGCCCACCGGAAGCTGGCAGTATGTGTTCCACGATCCGGCGACCATGAAGGGCGCCATTATCGACCCGGTGCTGGACTTCGATCCGCTGTCTGGTGCCACCGGCTCTGCCAATGCGCAGCGCCTGCTGGATTACGTGCAGGCGGCGGGTATCGATCTGGTCTGGATCCTCGACACGCACCCGCATGCAGACCATTTTTCTGCTGCGCAGTGGCTGAAGGCCCGGACCGGCGCGCCCACCGCGATTGGGGAAAAGGTCGTCGGGGTGCAGAAGCTGTGGAAGGAAATCTATAACCTGCCAGAAGAATTCCCGACCGACGGCAGCCAGTGGGACCATCTGTTTGCCGATGGAGAGACCTTTAACGTCGGTGAGGTGCCGGTGCGGGTGATGTTCTCGCCGGGGCACACGCTGGCGTCGGTGACCTATGTGGCAGGCGACGCGGCATTTGTGCATGACACGCTGATGATGCCCGATAGCGGAACCTCCCGCGCGGATTTTCCCGGCGGCAGTTCAAAGGCGCTGTTCGACAGCATTCAGGATATCCTTGCGCTGCCCGATGACACCCGGGTCTTTGTCGGCCACGATTACGCCCCCAAAGGGCGCGCCGCGCAATGCGTTGCCACGGTTGCCGAGCATAAGGCGGCGAATATCCATCTGAAGGACGCCCCCGGCGAAGCGGAATATCGCAGCCTGCGAGATGCGCGTGATGCCACATTGCCGTTGCCACGGCTGATGCTGGCGGCGCTACAGGTCAACATTCGCGGCGGGCGCCTGCCCGCGCCCGAAGGGAATGGCCATTCCTACCTGAAACTGCCGCTGGATCAGTTCGAACCTCGCTAAGGTGTTCAGCCGCCCTGGCCCAGTTCCGCGCCGCATTGTGCGGGCGGGGCCGGGTGCATCGCCAGAAGCTTGGCAAGACCGCAATTGCCGCGCACCAGGTCCTCCAGCGTCACCATGTCGAGTTCATGGTAGAACGCTCCCAGGGCGCGCTCCAGATAGCTGCGCAGGCGACAGGTCTCGGTCAGCGGGCAGCTGTTGTGCTCGGCATCGAAACACTCGGCAAAGGGAATGTCGGCCTCGAACAGGCGGAACATCGTGCCGATGGAGATCTGGTCGGCCGCGCGCGCAAGGCGAATGCCACCAGCCCGGCCGCGCAGGGTGGTCAGGAACCCCTCGGCCTGCAGGCGCTGCACCACATGGGCGGCGTGGTTGGTCGAACAATTGCACAATTCTGCGATTTCAGCCGTCCGCAACAGCCGGTCAATGTTGGTCGCACAGGCCATCAGTATGCGCGCTGCCAGGTTCGTTCGGGTTGTCAGTCTCATCAGCGCTCCTGGAGTTTGGCCTTCGGGATTGGGCTATTTGTTACACCGGAAATTCAACTTTTTTCTTGAGCCAGATCAAATCATCACCTTCTGACACCGCATAAATTTACATTCAGAATGCGGGTTAAACGGAGAATCCCGTGGGATTACAGACTGCCTCTTCGGTTCGGGGCGAGAGCCTTGGAACCCTGCTGAGCCTGGCCGCATCGCTGACATGGTTGGCCGCTGCTGCGGTAATTGCCTGGTCGCTGGCGGGGTTGCTGATGGATCCTGAGGCCCTGTCACCCGTTGTCATGGCAGCATGTTTTTTTGCGCTCGCGTTGCTGCGGGCGGGGTTTTCCACCATGGCCGACCGTTGCCTTGCCGAGGCTGCCGATACGCGGATCGATGTCCTGCGGCAGGAGATCGCGACGGTTGAGGCGCAAAGCACGCAGCCCTCTGCCCTTGGCGGGCCAGGTGCGCTGGCCGCGCTGGCCGGGGAGAAACTGGAGGCGCTGCGCCCGTACCTCATGCGCTATCGCCCGGCGTGGATGCGTTCGGCGGTGATGCCGCTGGTGATCCTCGGCATCGCGGTCTGGCACAGCTGGGCGGTGGCGCTGGTCCTGCTGCTGGCAGGGCCTTTGATCCCGGTCTTCATGGCGCTTGTGGGCTGGGCGGCCAAATCGGCCAGCGAACGGCAGATGGTGGAGATTGGCCAGCTGAGCGATTTGCTGGTGGATCGGCTGGCGGCGCTGTCGGATCTGCGCCTGATCGGGGCGGGGCCGCAGATGGTCGATGGCTTCGCCCGCGCTTCGGAAGGCCTGCGGGAGCGGACCATGGCGGTGCTGCGGATCGCCTTCCTGTCCTCCATGGTGCTGGAGCTGTTTTCGGCGCTGGGCGTGGCAATGGTTGCGATCTGGGTCGGCTTTTCCCTTCTGGGGGAACTCAGCTGGGGCGCTTGGGGCACGGAACTGTCTCCGGCGGCGGGGATCTACCTGCTGTTGCTGGCGCCTGAGTTTTTCCAGCCTCTGCGGGATCTCGCGGCGGCCTGGCACGATCGTGCGGCAGCCGAGGCGGTGCTGGATGAAATCGCCGGATGGCGTGCAGAAGAGCGCCCGGAGCGGATGGGGCAGGGCGCAGAAGCCACGCCGTTGACCCCACAGCCGGTCTTGCAGCTGTCGGATGTGGTGCATCGCGGCATTGCCTATCCTGATCTTTCCATCGTCCCCGGGGAGACTGTCGCCCTTACCGGTCCCAGCGGTTGCGGCAAGTCCACTCTTTTTCGACTGCTGGCGGGGTTGGAGCAGCCGGATCAAGGCGCGGTTCTGCTGGATGGTCAGCCGCTGGATGATAGCAACGCTGCGGCGTGGCGGGCGTCGCTGGGCTGGATGCCTCAGGCGCCGCATTTCCTCAATCGCAGCCTGCGCTACAACATTGCCTTTGGCGCGCCTCTGGAGCCTGGCCTTCTGGACGCCGCCCAGTTGGCGCAGGTGCTGAAGGCGCTGCCCAAAGGCGATTTGTCCTTGCTCGGGGAACGCGGCGCGGGCCTGTCGGGCGGAGAGGCGCGGCGGGTGACGCTGGCGCGCGCCATGCAGGGCGCACCGGGTCTGATCATCGCGGATGAACCAACCGCGGATCTGGACGCTGCAACCGCAAAGGCCATCACCGATGGGTTGATGCGCTTTGCGCAGACGGGCGGCACGTTGATCATAGCCACGCATGATCCGGCGCTTGCCGGGCGTATGGACCGGCAGATCGCACTTGGTAAGTCGGAGGATCTGTCATGCGGGATCTGATACACCTGCTCCGGGTCATCCTGCGGACTGAACGCCGCAGCCTGCTACGGGGGCTTTTGCTGTCTGTGATGGTGCTTGCCATGGGCGTGGCGCTTCTGGGCTTGTCGGGCTGGTTCATCACCGCAGCGGCGGCTGCGGGCATGGTTGGGATTGGCATCCTGTTCAACGTCTTTGCCCCCTCGGCTATGGTGCGCTTTCTGGCGCTGGGACGGACCGCCGCCCGCTACGGAGAGCGGGTGCTGACCCATGATGCGACCCTTCGGGCGCTGTCGGCGCTGCGGGTTCGGTTGCTGATGGGGCTGCTGCACAGCCCGCACCGGCATCTGGAACGAATGCGCGCCAATGCTTTCCTCAACCGGGTGACGGCGGATACAGATGCGCTGGATGGGGCGCTGTTGCGGCTGATGCTACCCGCGCTGGCTGGTTGGGCCGTGATCCTGCTCAGCACGCTGCTGCTGTGGGTGCTGGTGCACCCGGCGCTGGCACTGACCATCGGGGGCGGCTACCTACTGCTGCCGACTGGGGTGTTCCTGCTGGGGCAGAAACTGGCGACAAAACCAGCGCGGCGGGCTGAGGCTGCGATGCAGGCAGGCCGCAGCCGGTTGATCGACCTGATCGCCGGGCGCGATGATCTGACCGTATATGGCCAGATCGGCGTCGCCACCGATGCGGTCCTTTCTGCCTTTTCGCGGCATGGTGCAGCACGCGCGCGGCTTGATAAGACCGAGCGGCGCGCCGGAGCGTTTCTGGATCTGACTGCTGCGGCAATGACGGCGCTGGCCCTCGGGATGGGCATGACGCTGGTGCAGCAGGGCAGTATCACGGCGGCTGAGGCGGCGATCGCCATCTTCGCGGCGCTGGCCCTTGGCGAAACGGTAGCGCCGGTGCGGCGCGCGCTGGCCGAGATTGGCCGGATGACGCAGGCCGCGCGGCGTATCCTGCCCTCCGTCGAAACCGAGATCACATCCAGTCAGGAATCTATCCCGGCTCCATCCGGCTCTCTCACCTTCGACGCTGTAGCGCTGAAAAGGGGGCAGGGCGGGATGGTCTTTGCCCCGCTCAGCCTGACGGTCGCCCCCGGCGAAACGGTTGTGCTGCAGGGCCCCAGCGGCAGCGGCAAAAGCACCGCCTTGCTGCTGGCGGCAGGCGCGCTGAGACCTTCGGCTGGAACAGTGCGTTTCGGCGGTCTCGATCCGGCGCAGCTGCCGCTGGAAACACGCACGCAAAGCATCGCCCTGGTGCCGCAGCGCCACGCTCTGATCGCGGGCAGCGTGGCCGAGAACCTGCGGCTTGCTGCGCCGAACGCCCCGGATGCCGAGCTGTGGCAGGCGCTGGAGGCGACCCAGCTGTCGCATACCCTGCGGCAGCGCGAGGGGCTGGACACCCGGCTTGGCTTTCGCGGGGCGGGTCTGTCGGGCGGCGAGGCACGGCGGTTGGTTCTGGCCCGGGCGATTCTGCGCAGGCCGCGCCTTCTGCTGCTGGATGAGCCGACCGAAGGGCTGGACGCCGCAACCGCGCGCGTCGTGATGACCGGTCTGCGCCGCGCCTGTCCCGATGCGGCTTTTCTGATCGCGGGGCACCGCAGCGCAGAAACGGAAGGCGCTGACCGCTGTGTCGAGGTTATTCGCAATTAAATCTGCATCTAAGATTGGAAATTTGATCTGCGTCAAAGTTATATTGCAAATATAGAATATGAATTTTGAAAATCCGTATCTTTGATGCGGAAAACCTATGAAAAGGATTCGCATCATGGAGATCGGACTGGTCGAGCTGTCGCGCCTGCAGTTTGCGATGACGGCCATGTATCACTTTCTCTTCGTGCCGCTGACGCTGGGTCTGTCGATCCTCGTGGCGATCATGGAGACTGTTTATGTCATGACAAACCGCCCCATCTGGCGACAGATGACAAAGTTCTGGGGCACCCTGTTCGGCATCAACTTTGTCCTTGGCGTCGCCACCGGCATCACCATGGAATTCCAGTTCGGTATGAACTGGAGCTACTACAGCCACTACGTGGGTGACATCTTCGGTGCGCCGCTGGCGATTGAGGGGCTGATGGCCTTCTTCATGGAGGCAACCTTTGTCGGGTTGTTCTTCTTTGGCTGGGACAAGCTGTCGAAGGTACAGCACATGGTGGTGGCCTGGCTGGTCGCCATCGGGTCGAACTTTTCGGCGCTGTGGATCCTGATCGCCAATGGCTGGATGCAGAATCCGGTCGGCGCAGAGTTCAACCCTGACACCATGCGGATGGAGATGACCTCTTTCTTTGATGTGGTGTTCAACGAAGTGGCGCAGGCCAAATTCGTGCATACCGTCAGCGCGGGCTATGTCACCGCCGCAGTCTTTGTTCTGGGGGTTTCGGCGCTCTATCTGATCCAGAACCGGCACAAGGATCTGGCGCGGCGGTCGATCGCGGTGGCCTCGTCCTTTGGTCTGGCGGCGGCACTGTCGGTGGTCGTGCTGGGCGATGAATCAGGTTATTCCGCCAGTCATACCCAGAAAATGAAACTCGCCGCGATCGAGGCGATGTGGGAAACCGAACCTGCGCCTGCGCCCTTTACCCTGTTCGGCCTGCCCGACAAGGAAGCCCGCGAGACCCATTACGCGGTGCATATCCCCTGGGCGATGGGTCTGATTGGCACCCGCAGCCTGACCAAGGAAATCCCCGGCATCAACGATCTGGTGGCTGAGGCCGAAGACCGTATCCGCCATGGTGTCATCGCCTATGACGCGCTGATGACCATCCGCGAAAACCGCGGCAATGTCCCGGCCGAGGCGCGGTTCATCTTTGAGCAGAACTCAGACAATCTGGGGTTTGCCTACCTGCTGAAACGCTATGTGGACGATCCGCGTGACGCCACCGAAGAGCAGATCGCCATGGCGGCCGAGGATACCATTCCGGGCGTCGGGCCGCTGTTCTGGGCCTTCCGCCTGATGGTTGCGCTGGGCTTCAGCTTTATCGGCGTGATGGCCTTCTTCTTCTACCGGGCGTCTTTCTGCAACATGCGCTTCCCGCGCTGGTCGCTTTATGCCGCTGTTGCCATCATTCCGACCCCGTGGATCGCGGCCGAGCTTGGCTGGTTCGTGGCCGAGTTCGGGCGCCAGCCCTGGACGGTGGATGGCGTGTTGCCGACGGCTCTGTCGGCCTCGCATCTGAGCGTCGCGGATCTGCTGATCACCCTCGCTGGTTTCGTCATCTTCTACACGATCCTCTTCGTAATCGAGGTCAGCTTGATGGTGAAATACATCCGCAAAGGTCCGTTTCAGGACGTTGCCGAGACCGAAGCCTGGCAGGACCAGCACGAAGCGCGCCTGCGCGGTGCGGCCCGTGATGCTGCCGCCCCTGCAACCCCTGCGGAGTAAGACTTATGATCCTTCATGAACTGATCGATTTTGACACGCTGCGGATCATCTGGTGGGCGCTTCTGGGCGTGCTGCTGATCGGATTTGCCTTGACCGACGGGTTCGACATGGGCGTTGGCGCGCTGTTGCCCTTTGTCGCCAAGACGGATGTGGAACGTCGCGTGGTGATCAACACCGTTGGGCCGGTCTGGGAAGGGAACCAGGTGTGGTTCATTCTCGGCGGCGGCGCGATCTTTGCTGCATGGCCGCCGCTTTATGCGGTGTCCTTCTCGGGCTTTTATCTCGCGATGTTTGTGGTGCTCGCGGCCCTCATCGTGCGTCCGGTTGCGTTCAAGTATCGCTCCAAACGCGACAGTGCCGCATGGCGTACGCGCTGGGATTGGGCGCTGTTTGCCGGAGGTGCGGTTCCGGCGCTGCTGTTCGGCGTGGCGGTGGGCAATGTGCTGCTTGGCGTGCCCTTCTTCCTGACCGCAGACCTGATGCCGATGTACGAAGGCAGCTTCTACGGCAAGTTCCTGGGCCTCTTGCATCCCTTTGCGGTGCTGGCCGGTGTGGTGTCGTTTTCGATGCTGCTGATGCATGGCGCGGCCTGGCTGACGCTCAAGACCGAAGGCGTGATCGCTGAACGCGCCCGCCGCATCGGCACCGTGGCCGGAATGGTGGCTGCAGGGGGCTATGTGCTTGCCGGATTGTGGCTGGCGGTTGGCATCGACGGGTTTGCGCTGGTGAACGATGTGGTGCCGAACGGCCCGTCCAATCCGCTGTATTCGCAGGTAACCCGGGAAGGCAGCTGGCTTGCGGCCTATGTCGCGCGGCCCTGGATCGTGGTTGCGCCACTGATGGGCTTTGCCGGGATCGCCATGGTGATACGCGGGCTGAAGGCGGGGCACGAGGTCTCGACGCTTCTGTGGTCAAAGATGGCGATCACCGGGATTGTCGCGTCGGTCGGTCTGACCATGTTCCCGTTCATCCTGCCTTCGACCGTGGACCCGAACAGCTCGCTGACCGTCTGGGATGCCTCAAGCTCGCATCAGACCCTGTTCATCATGCTGGTGGTCACCGCGATCTTCATGCCGCTGATCCTGGCCTACACCGCGTGGGTCTACAAAGTACTCTGGGGCAAGGTCACCGAGGCAGACGTCACCGAAAACGCCGACACGCTATACTGAAGGAGTTGATATCATGTGGTATTTTGCCTGGCTTCTTGGCCTGCCGCTCGCTGCTCTCTTTGCCGTCCTGAACGCCATGTGGCTGGAGCTGCGCACCGATGCCTGCCTCGCGGAAGAGGGGGAGTGCCCGGTGGGAGAGCATAAGCGCTGAGCCTGCGTCCACACGCAAAGCAAGCTGGATCCGGCCTTGCCGGCTCCGGACCTGATCCCAACCTTCTGCGGAGATCTGTAATGACCGCTGATCCCAAGACACCCGAAACCCCAGCCGATCCTGCGGCTGCGGAGCCGAGGCTTCAGCACTTTCCGGTGCCCTTTTTCGCCGCCGTCATGGGGCTGTCGGGGCTGACACTTGCGCTGCATGCGGCGGGGATGCAAGCCGCCAGCCGCGCGGCACTCGTCGCGACGGTTCTGGTCTTTGTCGTGCTGGCATCGGTCTACGCGCTGAAGGCTATGCGCTATCCGCAGGCGATACTGGCCGAATGGCGGCATCCGGTGAAACTGGCCTTCTTTCCTGCCGTGTCGATTTCCCTGTTGCTGATCGCCACCGCCCTGCAGCCGGTGTCGCATGACAGCGCGCGGCTGGTCTGGCTGATCGGCGCGCTGGGGCAGGGCATCCTGACGCTGGCGGTGCTGTCGAACTGGATCGGGCACCGGGCCTTTCAGACCATCCATATCTCGCCTGCCTGGTTCATCCCGGCAGTGGGCAACGTGGTCGCGCCGGTGGCGGGTGTGCAGCTGGGATTTCCGGAAACCTCCTGGGTGTTCTTCTCGGCGGGGCTGGTGTTCTGGATCGTGCTGCTGGTGCTGGTGATGAACCGGCTGGTGTTCCACGATCCGCTGCCCGGACGCATGGTGCCGACCCTGGCCATCCTGATCGCCCCGCCCGCAGTTGGCTTCCTTGCCTGGTTGCAACTGAATGGCGACGTGATCGATGCCTTTGCGCGGATCCTTTACGGCGCGGCGTTGGTCTTTACGGCGCTGGCCGCGACCCAGGTGGCCAAGCTGCGCGGCCTGCCCTTTGCCCTGTCCTGGTGGGCGCTCAGCTTTCCGGTTGCGGCACTGACAATCGCGACGCTGCGCTTTGGAATCCTGATCTCCAGCCCGCTGCATACCTTGGCCGGAAACGTCGGTGTCGGCGTTCTGTGCCTCATCGTCGGTGGGCTGGTCTACCGCACGGCCCGCGCCGTTCTGCGCTGGGAAATCTGTCAACCTGAGTGATCCCGGAAAGGACTTCAGACATGAAAAAACTTGCAATTGCCGCAATCAGCGCCCTTGGCCCCTGCAGCCCCGCTCTGGCGCAGGACAAGCCCGAGACGCTGGTGACGATCCTGACCGCGCCCGAGCCCCAGACCCAGCTGATGGCGATGGTTCTGGCCATGCAGGCTGCCAAACAGGGCGTCGCCCAGCATGTGCTGCTGTGCGGCCCGGCCGGGGATCTGGCGCTGAAAGAGGCGCCCGAAAGCGCCACCGCGCCGCAGCCGCCCAAGGACATGAGCCCGCAGGGCCTGATGAAGAAAATCGCCGCGATGCCCGGTGCCAAGGTCGAGGTCTGTGCGATCTACCTGCCGGGACGCGGCGCCGACTCATCGGTCCTGCTGGATGGCGTGAGTGTTGCCAAACCCCCGGCGATGGCCAGCGCCATGATCGCCCCGGGCGCGCGGATCGCCAGTTACTGACCAGCGCCCGGCCTGCGCGCGGACCCGGCGCGCAGGCCCAGAGTTCCCTTTCGGAGGAGAGATGATGACGAAATCCATAACGAACCCCACCCGCCGCCAGCTCTTTGGCCTTGCGGCATCGGCGGGCGTGGCTGCGGCGCTTGGGGCGCAGGCCAGCGCCAGCACGCCGGTGCCGACAAAGGCACGGATCGTCATCATCGGCGCGGGCGCTGGTGGCACGGCGCTCGCCAACCGGCTGGTGCGCCGCCTTGAGGGCGCCGAGATTACCCTTCTGGATCCGCGCGTAGCGCACCTTTACCAGCCCGGCCTGACACTGGTTGCCGCCGGTCTGAAGCCTGCGGATTACGTGCTTAGTCAGACCGGCGACTGGCTGCCGGACGGCGTGACCCTGATCCCGAAAAAAGCCGCCGCGATTGACCCGGAGGCCAAGACCGTCGCCACCGAGAGCGGTCAGTCGCTGGCCTATGACTTCCTGGTTGTGGCCCCGGGGCTGGTTCTGGATCACGACGCCATCGAAGGCTTCTCGCTCGATATGGTCGGGCAAAACGGCATTGGCGCGCTTTATGCCGGGCCGGACTACGCGGCGCGCACCTGGCAGGCCGCCTCGAAGTTCACTGAGGAGGGCGGCGTTGGCCTGTTCACCCGCCCCGAAACCGAGATGAAATGCGCGGGCGCGCCACTGAAACATACTTTCCTGATTGACGATATCGCCAAGCGCGCGGGCAACGGCGGCAAGATCGACGTGCAATACGCAGCGCCGCAGAGTTCTTTGTTCGGGGTGCCCATCGTCGCCGAGAAGGTGCGCATGTTGTTCGGTGATCGCGGCATCACCAGCCATATGCAGCACCAGTTGCAAGGCATCGACGCCGAGCGGCGCCGGGCACGCTTTTCGACCCCTGATGGCTCGGTCGAACTGGACTACGACTATATCCATGTCATCCCGCCGCAACGCGCGCCTGAGGTGGTCCGCCAGTCCGGTCTGAGCTGGGCTGACAAATGGACTGATCAGGGCTGGGTCGAATGCGACATGGCGAGCCTGCGCCACCTGCGCTATCCCGAGATCTGGGCGCTGGGTGATGTGGCGGGCGTTCCCAAGGGCAAGACCGCCGCCAGCGTAAAATGGCAGGTGCCAGTGGTCGAGGACGGGCTTGTCGCGGCCATCACCGGCACTGACCCCACCCAGACCTACAATGGCTACACTTCCTGCCCGATGATCACCCAGATCGGCCGGGCCATGCTGGTGGAGTTTGATTACAACGACAATCTTGTGCCGTCCTTCCCCGGGATCATCGCCCCGCTTGAGGAGCTGTGGATCAGCTGGCTGATGAAGGAAGTGGCGTTGAAGGCCACCTATAACGCCATGCTGCGTGGCCGTGCCTGAGGAGGAAGAGGCGATGAAAGACCTGACAGTTGGAACCCTGATTGCGGTGTTCGAAGAGATTTTTGGTCGCGGCCTGTTCTGGGCTATGGTCGGCTTGGCGGCCGTTGTGACGCTGGGATACGTTTACGTGTTGATCCGGGATCGCAAGATCAGCTGGCACAAATTCCTGCTGGCGCAGCTGTCGATGCCGGTGGGGGCGGTGCTTGCGGTGTGGTTCGTGCTGGTGATGACTCATTCCGAACTGGCCAATATCGGCGGGCCGGTCGATCTGATCGTGCTTCTGGGGGTTGCTGCGGGCGGGGCCGTTGGTGCGGCGATCCTCGTCTACACGGTGCAGTCACTGCTCTGGCCCCCGGCCGCAGAGCGCAGATAGCCTTCCTCTCTGGCGCCGGGTGTCTTAGCGTTTGCGGTAATTCTCGCGATACCAGACATAAAGCCCGGCGCCGGCGATCATGGCACTGCCGAAGATGGTCCAGAAATCCGGGACTTCGGAAAAGAACACAAAGCCCCAGACCGCAGCAAACGCCAGCCCGGAATAGGAAAACGGCGCCAGCATTGCTGCTTCGCCTTTGGAAAACGCCTGAATGAGGGCCAGTTGCCCGATGGTCCCGGCCAGCGAGATGAAGATCATCAGGCCGATCCCGAACAGATCCGGGGATTGCCATTGAAAGGGCACCGCAAGGCTCAGCAGAACGGTGCCGACCAGCCCGGTGTAAAACAGCGATGTCCAGACGTCTTCATCGGCGCCGACCCGGCGCGTCAGCAGGGCATAGCCGGAATAGCAGCACGCGGCCGCCAGCGGATAAAGCGCGGCAGGGCTGAACACATCGCTGCCGGGGCGAATGACGATCATCGCGCCGATCATGGCCACCGCGATCCCGGCGATGCGCCGCACACCCAAAGCCTCGCCCAGGAACAGCGCCGCGCCAAGGGTGATCAGCACAGGATTGGTGGACATCAGCGCCGCAGCATCCGTCAGGGGGATCTTGCTCAGGCCGGTGAAAAAGAAGGCCGTCGCGCTCATTAGCAGCACAGAGCGCAGGAATTGCAGCGCTGGATACCGGGTGCGCACCACCTGTTTCAGCCGGGGCATGACGATCACCAGCACCAGCAGCATCTGCCCGGCATAGCGCGCCCATAGCGCTGGAAGAACGCCAACGCTGGGCGCCAGTGCCTTGACTGTGGCATCCATCACCGAAAAACAGAAGATCGCGCTGATCATCAGCAAAATGGCGCGGCTTTGCAGGCTCATTGGGTGGTCCCCGTGTAAAACCCCGTTGCGTCACCGTGGCGCTGCGGCGTGGACCATGCGAACCGATTGTTTTTCAGCAATATTTCAGCGCCTTCTAAGACGGGTAAGGATAGAAATGCATTTCGGAAAGCAAGGCCGGAAAGGCAAATCCAAGCGGCGCCAACGCCGCTTGTGTGCTCATATAGGATGATCAGCCCCGACAATGCAAAGCCGGAGTGCGCAGATCAGTTCGCCGTCAGGCGCATACCGGCAAGTGCACTCCGGGACCGGCCGTTCGCTGCAAGCGCGGTCTACAGAAGATCGTCGAAGGCGACGGTCTGGTCTGCAAAGACCAGAAGATCGATATCGATCAGCATATCACGTCCTTCGTAATATCCATCTCGGCCGCCATTGGCGGCATCCGTGACCGCCAGCCAAGTGACGTCCTGCCCCCGGTTTGACTCAAAGTAGGTTCCGCTTTCGAAACTGAAGTCGGAGAAATTGCCGTCGAACATCGCCCGGTCCTTGTTGTCCGAACCGGCGTCATTCCAGACACTGCCATAAATGGTGTCATCGCCAAGGCCGCCGTACAGCCGGTCATTGCCTTCTTCGCCAAAAAGTGTGTCATGGCCATCACCGCCGTGCAGCACGTCCTGACCGTCCGATCCCTGCAGCTTGTCATCGCCCGCCTGACCCAAAAGGGTGTCGCGCCCATCGCCGCCGTACAGAGTGTCATCGCCGCGCCCGCCCAGAATGAGATCGTCGTTGCCCATGCCGATCAACCGGTCGTTGCCGCCTTTGCCAGTCAGCACATCGGCGCCGTCACCGCCGCGCATCTCATCATCGCTGCGCGAGCCGATCTGGATATCCGCCGTACGCACCGTCAGCCCATCAAAGGCGGCAAATCCGGTTCCTCCGGTCAGCTCTGTCTCGGTGCTGCCGCGGCTGACCACGACGCTGCCGGACTCGCCCCGGCCAAAGTCAAACCGGTCGATGCTGCCGTCGAAATAAGTGTAGTCCGCGCGCTGAGCGTTACCGAACAGTTCTTGCGCCGTCAGGGCCTCGTCATAGATCGCAAGATTTTCAATCGTTCCGTCAAAGTAGCTGTTGAGGTTGTCGGTCTCGCCAGCTGTGTTGCTCCAGCCCGATGCCCCGGCACTCAGGGCTTCGGTGTTCTGGCTCCAGTCTATGCGGATCTCTGGATCATAGGCGATGCGTGCACCGTTCAGGTAGACTTCAAGACCGTCCGCGCCAAAGCTGAGGTTGAAATCATATTCCTTGCCGACGGTGATCGCGTTGCTGGCAATAAGGTAATGCGATTCCGTCTCGTCCTGAAGTCGCACGACCAACTCGCCGGTTGCGTCTATATAGACGGAGAGATGCCCGCCCTGACCGTAGTCCGATGCATCCTTGGAGATCAGTGTCTGGTAGCTCGACAAGCTGTTTGCGGAAAACCGGAAGGCGATGGTGCCGCGGGACAAGGCGAGACTGTCCGTGTGGTCGAATACATAGGCCGACCGGTCCGCGGCGGAAAACGCGTGGCTGCCCGCCACGGCGAATACCGCTGATGCATCTGTTTCATATCCAAGGTCCGCGGCATCTGGCAGTTGGGATCCGGGCGCACGGATCGGGCCGCTGTCGGTGCCGGGGTCCAGCGGGGCCAGCGCCTCTTCCAGATCGTCGATGGATTTGACGATGCCATAGGCCGGGGCCGCCGTGTGCTCAATATCAGAGCGTTTCACCAGATCGCCGTAGACGGTGATGGTGCCCAGCCGGTCGTCATTATGGGCGCCGCCGTTGTTGCCCTGATCCGAGTAGAGCGCGATCACCGAATGATCCATCACCCCGTTGCCATCGGCATCGCCATAGGTGATCGAGGCGATCTGCGTGGTATGGCCTTCGATCACCAGCCTGTCACCCTCGGCGCGGCTGAAATCCTGCACCACATCGTTGCCTAGGATATCGACCCAATGGTCGTGCAGCTTGTCGTTTTCGCCCGCAACGCCGTGCCAGTTGATGGTGCCATCTTCGCGGGTGTGCTTTTCGATATAGCGTTCCTTGGCGTTGATCAGCGTCTGGAAATAGAAGATGTCGGCACCGCGCCCGCCGATCAGAAGATCATCGGCCGGGATTGGCTGATCGGGATAGAGCTTGCCATCGGTCAGCTCGTTCAACGGATCGCCTTCGTCGCGGTCGGGGTCATAATAGATGGCGCCTTCGCGCCCGTCGGCGCGGCTGATCAGCAGATCGTTGCCCTTGCCGCCCTTCAGCGTGTCCTCGCCGTGGCCGCCATCCAGCACGTCATGCCCGCCGCTGCCCAAAAGGCGGTCATTGCCATAGCCACCCTGCAGCACATCGGCGCCGCCCTTGCCCTTGACCAGGTCGTTGCCACCACCGCCGTTGATGCCATCCGCGCCGCCGGTGCCGACGACGCGGTTGTCGCCGCCATTGCGGCTGATCATGTTGAGCGGGCTCTCCATGTGACCATGGGCGCTGACGCCGTAATCCGCCAGAATATCGAGGAAGGTGTCGCTGGCGCCGTGCAGCTGGCCAAAGACCGGCGCCAGATCCGCCATCGCGGCCTGCATCTGCGCGCCCATGGCCAGCTCGGCTCCGGCGGCTTCGGCCAGCGCCAACTGGCTGTCTGCACCCAGCTGGCGGTCAAAGATCATGACATCGCCGATAGTGCCCTTGAACAGGGAATGGGCGTCGTCGTCCTGCCCCTCGCGCCAGGCCCGGCTGCCGCCGACCACCAGCGCATGATCGTTCAGTTTCAGGCCCTGCTTGAACTCCGGTTCTGCCGCAACCAGCGCGCCATTCAGCCAGATCATCAGCCCATCGCTGCCAAAGCTGACGGAGATATGGTATTTGGTCTGCGCCGACAGGACGAGATCAGGCACCTTCAGGTATTCGGTGTCGGCCCCGTCCGACTGGCTGAGCAGCAGGGTGCCATCCTTGACCCAGAGGGTGAAATCACCTTTCCCGTCGCCTTTGCCATCCTTGGAGATCAGCGCCATTTCCCCCGGCAGCCGGTCCAGTGAAAAACTGAGCGAAACCGTCGCCGCGCGTAAGGAAAGGCTGTCCAGATGACCCGCGTTGAGGTAATCGCCCTCTTCTCCGCTCAAAACATGGGTCCCGGGCATGGAAAGTACTGGCATGCGGGTTTCGGATAGGGGTAGCCCGGCGGCATCGGGCAGCTGGGATCCGGGCGCACGGATCGGGCCGCTGTTGGTGCCGGGGTCCAGCGGGGCCAGCGCCTCTTCCAGATCTTCGATGGATTTGACAATGCCATAGGCCGGGGCGGCTGTGTGCTCGATATCGGAGCGTTTCACCAGATCGCCGTAGACGGTGATGGTGCCCAGCCGGTCGTCATTATGGGCGCCGCCGTTGTTACCCTGATCCGAGTAGAGCGCGATCACCGAATGGTCCATCACCCCGTTGCCATCAGCATCGCCATAGGTGATCGAGGCGATCTGAGTGGTGTGCCCTTCGATCACCAGCCTGTCGCCCTCGGCGCGGCTGAAATCCTGCACCACGTCGTTGCCTAGGATATCGACCCAATGGTCGTGCAGCTTGTCGTTTTCGCCCGCAACGCCGTGCCAGTTGATGGTGCCATCTTCGCGGGTGTGCTTTTCGATATAGCGTTCCTTGGCGTTGATCAGCGTCTGGAAATAGAAGATGTCGGCGCCGCGCCCGCCGATCAGCAGGTCATCGGCCGGGATTGGCTGATCGGGATAGAGCTTGCCATCGGTCAGCTCGTTCAGCGGATCGCCCTCGTCGCGGTCGGGGTCGTAATAGATGGCGCCTTCGCGCCCGTCGGCGCGGCTGATCAGCAGGTCGTTGCCCCCGCCGCCCTTCAGCGTGTCCTCGCCGTGGCCGCCATCCAGCACGTCATGCCCGCCGCTGCCCAAAAGGCGGTCATTGCCATAGCCGCCCTGCAGCACATCGGCGCCGCCCTTGCCCTTGACCCGGTCGTTGCCACCACCGCCGTTGATGCCATCGGCGCCGCCGGTGCCGACGACGCGGTTGTCGCCGCCATTGCGGCTGATCATGTTGAGGTGGCTCTCCATGTGACCATGGGCGCTCACGCCGTAATCCGCCAGAATGTCGAGGAAGGTGTCGCTGGCGCCGTGTAGCTGGCCAAAGACCGGCGCCAGATCCGCCATCGCGGCCTGCATCTGCGCGCCCATGGCCAGCTCGGCTCCGGCAGCTTCGGCCAGCGCCAACTGGCTGTCTGCACCCAGCTGGCGGTCAAAGATCATGACATCGCCGATAGTGCCCTTGAACAGGGAATGGGCGTCGTCGTCCTGCCCCTCGCGCCAGGCCCGGCTGCCGCCGACCACCAGCGAATGATCGTTCAGTTGCAGGCCCTGCTTGAACTCCGGTTCTGCCGCGACCAGCGCGCCATTGAGCCAGATCATCAGCCCGTCGCTGCCAAAGCTGACGGAGATATGGTATTTGGTCTGCGCTGACAGGACGAGATCAGGCACCTTCAGGTATTCGGTGTCGGCCCCGTCCGACTGGCTGAGCTGCAGGGTGCCATCCTTGACCCAGAGGGTGAAATCACCTTTCCCGTCGCCCTTGCCATCCTTGGAGATCAGCGCCATTTCCCCCGGCAGCCGGTCCAGAGAAAAACTGAGCGAAACCGTCGCCGCGCGGGATTCATAGGCATCGGAATGGCGGATTTTCAGGATGTCTTCCTGCGCGCCGGAATAAATGCGGTCGGCTTCTCTCGTGAAAACCGGAGTCGGGGTATTCGCGACCATGCTCAGGGTCCTCTTTTTGCTATAGCCTATGTTCTGTGGTTGCTGTTGGGGAGAAGTTTATCGGGCAATGTCGCGCCAAAGGTGGCGGCAAAGTGGCGTTGGTCCATTGCGTCCGGGATCGGCGAAAACATGCAACAAGGGGCTAAACCCCTGAAACCATGCCGCGCATGGGCAAGACCGCCATTAACCAATTAGCCATTGCGGCAGAAGTGTGGCGAAAACGTGTTGCGCGCAGCGTAAATGCGTCAGCGTGAAGCCCGTGATTCAGCCTTTGCAGGAGCGATTGTGGCGCGGTCTATTGCGGAGCGCGGCTTTTGTCGTTCAGCACGGGGACCTCTGCCAACCAGTCGAAATAGGGGGACTGGCAGGTTTTCCGCCAAAGCTGCCCCAGCGCCGAGACCGGATCGCTGTCGTGCTGGTCGATGCGCAGATCCAGCGGCGGGCGCTCCGGCTCCAGCACCAGCAGGGCTGCGGACTTCAGCCCGCGGCTGTCGCCGCCTGCGCCTTTTGCGGCGGTCAGCACCTGCAGCATGCGTTCGGCGGGCGAGGGGGCTTCTGCTTGCGCCGCTGTCTTCATAGCTTCCAGAACCTCGGGACCAGTCAGCATGTTGCCGGCGATGACAAGACCCAGCTCCGCGATATGGCTGGCATAGGGAACGCTTTGATCGCCGGTGAAGCCCTGTGTGCGCCCTTGCCGGTCCAGCGCGGTGAGCTGCCGGTGCCCACGCCCCGGATCGGCGCTGGTGACACGGGTGACTGCGGTTTCGGCGTCCTCGCCCTGATACATGGCCCGCAGCACGTCATCGCGCCAGAAGCTGCTGGGCGCCGTGCCTTGAGACGCCACAAGACCCGATTCGATATCCCCCCGCAGCACCCAGCCGCCCACGCAAAGGCTGCCAGTGGCGGCCGCCGCAGCGAAAACGCCTGTTTTGCGGTCGTATGTCAAAATCGAGAAGGTCATTTCAGGGTCCAATCACATTTCCCTTGTATTTATCATGATAATTTGCGTGAATGCAATTCATTATGATAAATAAACAGGGAAGGACCCGCTCATGACTCTGCTGAAACTGACCCGCAGGGCGATGTTGGCTGCTGGCGCAGCAACGGCACTCGCCCTTTCCCCGCTTTCTGCGGCTGCTCAGACGCCGCCGGGTGTCCTGATTGTCGGCCAGATTGCCGAGCCGAAGGCGCTGGACCCCGCTGCGGTCACCGCCGTCAATGACTTCCGTATTCTGATGAATGTTTATGACGGTCTGGTGCGCTACAAGGATGGCTCGCTGGAAGTTGAACCGGCGCTGGCCACCGCCTGGGACATTAGCGAGGATGGCAAGACCTATACCTTCACCCTGCGCGAGGGCGTGACCTTCCACGATGGCAGCGCCTTTGATGCCGAGGCGGTCAAGTTCAACTTTGACCGGATGCTGGATGAAAACCACCCCTATCACAACACCGGTCCCTTCCCGCTGGCCTTCTTCTTTTCCGCCGTGGAAGAGGTCGAGGTTGTCGATCCGCTGACGGTGAAATTCACGCTCAACGCGCCTTATGCACCGTTCCTGTCGAACCTGGCCTATCCGACCGGCCTGATCGTTTCGCCCGCTGCCGTGGCCGAACACGGCGCCGATTTCGGTCGCAACCCGTCCGGCACGGGTCCGTTCAAATTCGCCGAATGGCGCTCGAACGAGGCGGTGGTCATCGAGAAGAACGCCGATTACTGGGATGGCGCGGCCGAGCTGGACGCGGTTGTGTTCCGCCCGATCACCGATGCCAACACCCGCACTGCGGAAATGCTGGCGGGCGGGATCGACCTGATGGTCGAGGTGCCTCCGGTAGCATTGGGTGAATTCCAGAGCGACGCCTACACCGTGCACGAACAGGCTGGCCCGCACGTCTGGTTCCTGATCCTGAACGCTAAGGAAGGCCCCTTTGCCGACAAGCGCGTACGTCAGGCGGCGAACTATGCGATCAATAAATCCGCGATCGTGAATGACGTTCTGGAAGGCACCGCGGAAGTCGCCGCCGGTCCGACGCCTCCGGCCTTTGCCTGGGCCTATAACGAGGAACTGGAACCTTATCCCTATGATCCGGCCAAGGCCAAGGAGCTGATCTCTGACGCGGGCGCCGAAGGGGCGGAACTGACCTTCTACGTCACCGAAGGTGGCTCGGGCATGCTGGATCCGCTGGCCATGGGTACCGCCATTCAGGCCGATCTTGAGGCTGTCGGGTTTGACGTGAAAATCGAAACCTACGAATGGAACACCTTCCTTGGCCAGGTGAACCCCGGTCTGGAAGGCAAGGCTGACATGGCCGAGATGGCCTGGATGACCAACGATCCGGACACCCTGCCGTTCCTGGCGCTGCGCACCAGTGCATGGCCCGAAGAAGGCGGTTTTAACTCCGGCTACTACTCCAATCCCAAGGTTGATGAGTTGCTGGAAGCCGCCCGTGCTGCCACCGATCAGGAGGAGCGCGCCAAGCTCTACCGCGAAATGCAGACCATCGTGCAGGAAGACGCCCCGTGGGTCTTTGTCGCCAACTGGAAGCAGAACGCGGTGACCTCTGATCGGGTCGAAGGGTTTGCCCTGCAGCCGTCGTTCTTCCTGTTGCTGGATGACGTGGCCAAGAAATAAGAAACAAGGCGTCGCCGCAGCTGATCTTGCGGCGGCGCCACTCAGGAGGGACGCGCCATGGCGGGCTATATTCTGAAACGGCTGATGTCGGCGATACCTGTGCTGTTTGGTATTTCCATCATCGTCTTTGTCATTATGGCGATGATCCCCGGTGATCCGGCCACGGCTATTCTGGGCTCCTATGCCACGCCGGAGAATGTTGAGAAACTGAACCGGGATCTGGGTCTCGATCAGCCGATGGTGCAGCGGTATTTCATCTGGCTTGGCAATATGCTGCAGGGTGATTTCGGCCGCAGCTTCTCTCTGAACCGTGCCGTGCTGGACGAGGTGCTGGACCGCTTTGGCGCCACTCTGGTTCTGGCTGGTACCTCTTTTGTGCTGTGTTCCATTCTTGGCATTGCTGCGGGCGTTGTTTCCGCCGCGCGCCAATACGGTCTGGCGGACAAGGCGATTACCTTTGCCGTGCTTCTGGGGATTTCCATCCCGTCGTTCTTCCTTGGCATGATGATGATCCTGATCTTTGCCGTGAAGCTGCGCTGGTTTCCCGTGTCGGGCATGTGGCCCATCTACGGCGCCCGCGATCTCTCTGCGCTGATCAGTCATCTGACCCTGCCCGCGCTGGCGCTGGCGGTGGTTGCGACCGGGGTGATTGCCCGGCTGTCGCGTTCGGCCATGCTGGAGGTGCTGCGGCAGGATTTCATCCGCACCGCGCGGGCCAAGGGTGTGCATGAACGCTCGGTGATCTGGCGCCACGCCCTGCGCGCGGCCATGGTCGGCATCATCCCGGTTCTGGGGGTGCAGGCGGGCTTTGTCCTGTCCGGCGCGGTCTATATCGAAATGGTGTTTCAGTGGCCGGGTGTCGGGCGGATGCTGGTCGATGCCATCCTGAAACGGGACATCCTGCTGGTGCAGGGCGGCGTGGTCTTTGTGGCAGCCTGTTACGTGCTGTTCAACATCGCGGTCGATGTCGCCCAAAGCATGCTGGATCCAAGGATCAAGACATGAAGAGCTTTCTTTCGCTTCTCGCCCGCAACCGGCTTGCCCTTGGCGGGCTGATCGTGATGGGCGTCGTCGTGCTGCTGGCGCTGGTGACGCCGCTGTTGCCGCTGGCTGATCCGGATGTAACCAATACGGCAAACCGGTTCAAACTGCCCCTGTCCGAGGGCGCCTTGCTGGGTACCGATCATCTGGGCCGCGATCTGCTGAGCCGCCTGATGTGGGGCACCCGCCTGTCGCTGGCGGTCGGATTTGCCGCCGCGGTGATCGCCGCCACCCTTGGCGCTGCGATCGGGATCGTGGCAGGCTTCTACGGCGGGCGCACCGACAATATCATCATGCGCGGCGTCGATATGCTGATGGCCTTTCCCTATATCCTGCTGGCGCTGGCCATTGTCGCGGCGCTGGGGCCGGGGCTGATGAATGCGCTGATCGCCGTCGCCGCCGTCAACATTCCCTTTTTCGCGCGCAACATCCGCGGCATCACCGTTGGCATCGCGCATAAGGAATTCGTCGATGCCGCGCGCCTGTCCGGCATGAAAGACTGGCGGATCATTCTGACCGAAGTGCTGCCCAACGTGATCCCTGTGATCGTGATCGCGATGTCCACCACGGTCGGCTGGATGATCCTTGAAACCGCCGGCCTCAGCTTCCTCGGTCTTGGCTCGCAGCCACCGCAGGCCGATCTCGGCTCGATGCTGGGCGAGGCGCGCGCGGCGCTGATCTCGAACCCGCATACCTCGATTGTGCCGGGGGCGATGATCCTGGTGATTGTCATGGCGATCAACCTTTTGGGCGACGGGGTGCGCGATGCGCTGGATCCCCGGCTGAAGTCCGGGGCGCTGTCGCGGCCGATGCCCACCACCCGTGTCGATCGAAGCGGCCCGGTTCCGGCCGCATCTGACGATGCCCTGCTGGCGCTGCGCGGGCTGAAGACTGAATTCCAGGTCAAGGACCGCGTCTACAAGGCGGTGGGCGGCCTGGATCTGAAGGTTCAGCCCGGCGAATGTCTGGGCGTGATCGGCGAAAGCGGTTCGGGCAAATCGGTTACTGCGCTCAGCGTGATGGGGCTGGTGGCCTCGCCTCCCGGCGTGATCACCGGCGGCGCTGTCCACTACAAGGGTGAAGACCTGATCGGAGCCCCCTATGAAACCCTACGCAGCCTGCGCGGCAGCCGCATCGCCTATATCTTTCAGGATCCGCTGGCGACGTTGCACCCCCTTTACACCGTCGGCGACCAGCTGATCGAGGCGGTGCGCGCTCACCATCCAACCGACCGGGCTGCGGCCCGCGCCCACGCTATCGAGCTGCTGAAGTCCGTGCGCATCCCCAATGCGGAGCAGCGCGTGGACAGCTACCCGCATGAGATGTCGGGCGGTATGCGGCAGCGGGTTGGCATTGCCATGGCGCTGGCCAACGATCCCGAGGTCATCATCGCGGATGAGCCGACCACCGCGCTGGATGTGACGGTGCAGGCGCAGATCCTGTCTCTGCTGGATGACCTGCGGCGCGAACGCGGGCTGGCGATCATCTTTATCACCCATGATTTCGGCGTGGTGGCGCAGATCTGTGACCGGGTTGCGGTGATGTACGCGGGCCGGATCGTGGAGGAAGGCCCCAGTGAAACGATCCTCAATGCTCCGGCGCATCCCTATACCGCGCGGCTGATGGCCTGTGTGCCCGAGTTGGGGCAGGGGCGGCGCGAGCTGGCCGCGATCCCGGGGCTGCCGCCTGCGGTCGACCGGCTGCCGCAGGGCTGCGCCTTCGCCGATCGCTGCCACAAGGCGCAGGACGGCTGCCGCGCGGCTGATGTCTTGCTTGTCGATCATGGCGCCGACCACCGGGTGCGTTGCATCGCGCCCGAAGACACACTGCAGGAGGCACGCGCATGACGACGGCTCTGAAACTGACCGACCTCAGCAAGACCTTTCCGGTGGGAAAGCGTCTGTTCGGCCCGGCAAAGGGGCTGGTGCGTGCGGTGCAGCCTCTGTCGCTCTCCGTCGAAGAGGGCGAGACACTCGGGATCGTCGGCGAGTCGGGCTGCGGTAAATCCACACTGGCGCGGATGCTGGTGGGCTTGCTGCCGCCCTCTACCGGTACGATTGAAATCAACGGTGCGCCGCTGGATGCCGCCGATCCGGCACTGTTTGGCCGTAAGATCCAATATGTGTTTCAGGACCCGATCAGCAGCCTCAACCCGCGCAAGACGATCCGGCAAATCATGGAAGCGCCGCTGAAGCACCTGCATGGCATGTCTGCGGCGGAACGTGATGCGCGGATCCGGGAGATCTTTGCCGCGGTGAACCTGCGGGAGGAGTTCCTTGACCGCTACCCGCATGAATTCTCTGGCGGGCAGGCGCAGCGGATCGGTATCGCGCGCGCACTGGCGGCCGATGCGCGGATCCTGATCCTGGATGAGCCGGTCTCGGCGCTGGATGTTTCGGTGCAGGCGCAGGTGCTGAACCTGCTGGCTGATCTGAAAGAAAAGTTCGGGCTGACCTATCTGTTCATCAGCCACGATCTGGCCGTGGTCGAGGCAGTCAGCGACCGCGTTGCCGTGCTCTATTTTGGCTCGGTGGTCGAGGTTGGCCCGGCGGAGCAGATCTTTGCCCAGCCGAAACACCCCTATACCAAGCTTCTGGCGAATAGCGCCCCGGTTGTTGGACGGGCGCTGGTGGCGCCGGAGGGACGTGAGACCGAACTGCCCGATCCGCTGAACCCGCCGCCGGGCTGCGCCTTCAGCGCCCGCTGTCCCTACGCCAGCGCAGAATGCAGGCAGGCACCGCCGCCGCTTGAACAGCAATCGGACGGGGTCTGGGCCGCCTGCAATCACCCGCTGTCCGAAGCGGACTGAAGCTCCGACGCGCTGCGCATAGTGGCAGGCCCCTGACAGGGATAAACCGGCGGGCCGCATGATGCCCGACCGGTTCTCAGGGTGCCTCATTTTTGCCCGGCGCGCCAAAAAGATGTGCATCCGCCCGCCAGCGCCCTCCGGCGGTTGCCCCGGCAACGCCCTGCGGCGCTGCGGCAGCTTGCGGCGGCAGACATGATCGCCATAGCGGAAAGAATGGGTGCCAGATTAACAGTTGTTGTTGTCGAGGAAGATCGGGATCGCGCAATCGCCGTTGTCGACGCGATCAAGGATAGCGCGGATTGCGATGTCTACGTGATCGGCAATTCCAGCGCTCTGGCACGCAAGATTGCGGCACATGACCCCGACATCGTTCTGATCGACCTCGACAATCCGACCCGTGACATGCTGGAAGAGCTGACGCTGGCCTCCGGGCCTCTGGACCGTCCGGTGGCCATGTTCGTGTCCGGCCCTGCCGGAGGACTGGCGCAGACCGCGATCGAGGCGGGCGTGTCGGCCTATGTGGTGGACGGTCTGGCGCCAGAGCGGATCAAACCCGTCATGGATACCGCCATTGCCCGTTTCCGCATGGTGCGCCAGATCCGCAACGAACTGGCCGAAACCCGGCGGGCACTGGAAGAACGCAAGGTGATCGACCGGGCCAAGGGGCTGCTGATGAAGGCAAAGGGCATTGATGAAGACGCCGCCTATGCGCTGCTGCGCAAGACGGCGATGGATCAGGGACGCCGGGTGCCGGATGTGGCAGAGGCGCTTGTCACGGCTTCGGGGCTCTTGGGATGAAGCGAAGCCACCTGCCTGTCGCCTATATGCCCTTGGTCGACGCCGCGCCGCTGATCATCGCGCAGGAAATGGGATTTGCCGAGTCCGAAGGGATTGCGCTGGACCTGATCGCCGCGCCCTCCTGGTCGTCCGTACGGGATATGCTGGCCTTTGGCCGGGTCGAGGCCGCCCACATGCTGTCGCCGGTGCCGGTTGCGATGGCCATGGGGCTGGGCGGGGTGAAGACAGACCTTTCGGCGGTGTCGGTCCTGTCGGTCAACGGAAACGTCATCGGTGTTGGCCGCGCGCTGGAAGAGCGGCTGCGGGGCATTGGCTATGGTTTTGATTTCGCCGATCCGGTGAAGGCCGCCGCAGCGCTGGCCGAGGTGCGCTCCGGCCCGGTTGTCTTTGGCGTGCCGTTTCCGTTTTCGATGCATGTGGAATTGCTGCGCTACTGGTGCGAAGGCACCGCCCTTGGCGCTGGGGGGATTGAAATCCGCACGGTGCCGCCGCCCCTGATGGCGACTGCGCTGGCCAATGGCGATGTGGATGCGTTCTGCGTTGGCGAACCCTGGGGATCGGTCGCGGTGGACCAGGGGGCAGGGGCGTTGCTGCTGCCGGGCAAGGCGATCTGGGGCTTTGCGCCCGAAAAGGTGCTTGCGGTCAAAACAGACTGGGCCGAGAGCGAACCGGCTCTGCTGGGGCGGATGATGCGGGCGCTATGGCAGGCCGGGCGCTGGCTGGCCAAGCCCGAAAGCCGCAGCACCGCCGGAGAGATCCTGTCGCGCAAGGACTATCTGGACGTGTCGCCGGAACTCATTGACCGGGCCCTATCGGGGCAGTTCACCGTTTCGGACCGGGGCGAGCAGCGCCGGGTCGACAGTTTCGTCGAATTCCACCACGGCGCGGCCACCTTTCCCTGGCGCAGTCAGGCGAAGTGGATCGCCCATCGTCTGCGGCAATCCCATGAGGCCGCAGCTTCGCCCTCTCTTGATGAGGTTTCCCGGGTCTTCCGCGCGGATCTGCACCGCAGCCTGCTGGGCGAGGCTGGTGTGGATATGCCGGGTGCATCCGAAAAACTGGAAGGCGCGATTCGACAAAAAACGGCGGTGGCCTCGACGCGGGGTGAATTGTGCCTGATGCCTGATGCGTTCTTTGATGGTCGGGTTTTTAACCCGGACGCCACTGATTGATCATTTTTTGGGCAAAAATCCCGCCCAGGCTGCCTGGGTTGGGAAAATCCCGATCAGATTTTCGTTTTTTCTTCGCCATCATGCTGCGCTGCCGCAAGATGAGGACATCGGCTCACAACGGGGTGGGCCGGTCCGAAATTCTCCCACTGACAGGGATATTCTGAGCAAGGCCGCTCTCGCACCGCCGATACCTTCGGCGCGTAGCGTAGCGGCCTGTTTTGCGTTTGCCCGGTTCCATCCTCCTCCGACCGGGCGCTACCGAAAGGGAAGAAGATGAGAAAACTGATGCTTGGCCTCGTGGCCTCCACCGCTCTGACCAGCCCGGCCTTTGCCGAAGCACTGGAACTTGAAAAAGACGAGCTGACCTTCGGCTTTATCAAGCTGACCGATATGGCGCCCCTCGCCGTGGCCTATGAGCAGGGGTATTTCCTTGACGAAGGTCTCTTCGTCACGCTGGAAGCACAGGCCAACTGGAAGGTTCTTTTGGATGGCGTCATCGGCGGGCAGCTGGACGGCGCGCATATGCTGGCTGGACAGCCGCTGGCTGCGACCATCGGTTTTGGCACCGAGGCGCATATCATCACGCCCTTTTCGATGGATCTGAACGGCAACGGCATCACCGTCTCCAACGAAGTCTGGGAGATGATGAAGCCGAACATTCCCACCATGGATGACGGTCGCCCGCAGCATCCCATTTCTGCCGAGGCACTGGCGCCGGTGGTCGAACAGTACAAATCCGAAGGCAAGCCCTTCAACATGGGCATGGTCTTCCCGGTCTCCACGCACAACTACGAACTGCGTTACTGGCTGGCCGCCGGCGGTTTGCATCCCGGCTATTACAGCCCGGAAAACGTGACCGGCCAGATCGGTGCCGATGTCTTCCTGTCCGTGACCCCGCCGCCGCAGATGCCTGCCACGCTGGAAGCGGGCACCATCAATGGCTACTGCGTGGGCGAGCCTTGGAACCAGCAGGCGGTGTTCAAGGGCATCGGCGTTCCGGTGATCACCGATTACGAGCTGTGGAAGAACAACCCGGAAAAGGTGTTCGGCATCACCGCCGAGTTTGCCGAAGAATACCCCAACACCACCCGCGCCGTGACCAAGGCGCTGATCCGCGCCGCCATCTGGCTGGATGAGAACGACAACGCCAACCGCCCCGAAGCGGTCGAGATCCTGAGCCGCCCGGAATACGTCGGCGCCGACTACGACGTCATTGCCAACTCGATGACCGGCACGTTTGAATACGAAAAGGGCGACAAGCGCGAAGTGCCCGATTTCAACGTCTTCTTCCGTTACAACGCCACATACCCGTTCTATTCGGACGCGGTCTGGTACCTCACTCAGATGCGCCGCTGGGGTCAGATCGCCGATGCCAAGCCTGACAGCTGGTATGACGAGGTCGCCAAGTCGGTCTACCGCCCGGACATCTATCTGGACGCGGCCAAGATGCTGGTGGACGAAGGCCTTGCCGACAGTGCCGACTTCCCCTGGGACAGCGATGGCTACAAGGCAGTGACTCCGGCCGAGGATATCATCGACGGTATCGCCTTTGATGGCCGCACCCCCAACGCTTACCTCGAAAGCCTGCCGATCGGCCTGAAGGGCGAGCAGGTCGTCGTGGGTGCCGGTGTCGAAGGCTGACCTCTCCTGATCCGGCGCGCGCCCAGACCGGCGCGCTCCGCCTCTCCCCTCCCCGTTATACCTCTGGTTTCGAAAGGTTCTTCCGATGACCACGACCGACCCCGATTTTGCCGCCGCCGAGGAGCGGGAAGCCCGGCGCGCAAGGCTGTTCACCCAGATCAACACCGCTGACAAATGGTTCCAGGTTCTGGGCATGTCCTGGATCACGCCAATCCTGAAAGCCGTTGCAGGCGACAACCCGCAGGCTCAGGTCAAGGAAATCTGGCGTCTTCTGGCTGTTCCGCTGATCGCCATCGCAGCCTTCCTGCTGCTCTGGGGCACATTGGCACCGAAGGTGCAGACATCGCTTGGGGCAGTGCCCGGTCCGGCGCAGGTCTGGGCCGAGGTGGTGAACCTGCACGAGGATGCGCAGGCCAAGGCCGCCAAGCGCGAGAAATTCGAAGCCATGGTGGCCAAGCGCAACGAGAAACTGATCGCTGCGGGCCGCGCCGATGAGGTCAAGACCATCGCCTATACCGGCGCGCCGAGCTATTATCAGCAGATCTGGACCTCGATCCGGACGGTGTTCTTTGGCTTCCTGATTGCAACCGTCGTCGCCGTGCCGCTGGGCATCGCGGCGGGTCTGTCGCCCACGGCCAATGCTGCCATCAACCCGCTGGTGCAGATCTTCAAACCGGTCTCGCCGCTGGCCTGGCTGCCGATCGTCACCATGATCGTCTCGGCGGTCTATGCGACCAATGACGGGCTGTTTTCCAAATCCTTCCTGATCTCGGCCATCACCGTGACGCTCTGCTCGCTCTGGCCGACGCTGATCAACACCGCGCTGGGCGTTGCCTCGATCGACAAGGATCTGGTGAACGTCTCAAAGGTCCTGAAAATGAACACCTGGACCAAGATCACCCGACTGGTGCTGCCCTCGGCGCTGCCGCTGATCTTTACCGGGTTGCGCCTGTCCCTGGGCGTCGGCTGGATGGTGCTGATCGCCGCGGAAATGCTGGCGCAGAACCCGGGGCTTGGCAAATTCGTCTGGGATGAGTTCCAGAACGGCTCCTCCAGCTCGCTGGCCAAGATCATGGTGGCGGTCTTCACCATCGGCATCATCGGCTTCCTCTTGGACCGGGTGATGTTTGCGCTGCAGTCCCTGTTCACCTTCACGAACAACCGGTGATCGCCATGGCTATTCTGACATTCGACAACGTCTCCAAAAGCTTTGGCACGGGCACCAGCGAAACGCATGTGCTGAAGAACATCAACCTTGAGGTCGAAGAGGGCGAATTCCTCGTGCTGCTCGGGTTTTCCGGCACCGGCAAGACGACGCTGATCAACCTGATGGCGGGGCTCGACAGCCCGACCAAAGGCTCCGTCAGCTTTCGCGATCAGAAGATCGAAGGCCCCGGCCCGGAACGCGGCGTGATTTTCCAAAGCTATTCGCTGATGCCCTGGCTGACCGTGGCAGGCAACGTGCGCCTTGCCGTCGATACGGTTTTCCCCAAGATGCCCAAGGCAGAAAAGGACGCCAAGGTCGCGCATTACATCCAGATGGTTGGCCTGTCCCATGCCGCGAGCCGCCGCCCGGCGGAACTGTCCGGCGGGATGCGTCAGCGGGTCAACGTGGCCCGTGCGTTGGCCATGTCGCCCGAAGTGCTGCTCCTGGATGAGCCGCTTTCGGCGCTGGATGCGCTGACCCGCGCCAACCTCGCCGACGAGATCGAGGCGATCTGGGAGGCGGACAAGAAGACCTGCGTGCTGATCACCAATGACGTGGACGAGGCGATCCTTCTGGCGGATCGCATCATTGCGCTCAATCCCGATGGCACCCTTGGCGAGGAATTCCGCGTCACCATCCCCCGCCCGCGCGACCGGGTCGAGATGAACCACCACGAAGGGTTCAAGACCCTGCGCAGCCAGGTCACCTCCTACCTGATGGAGGTTGGGATCGAGGCCAAGGTCGAAGGCACCCGCCTGTTGCCCGACGTGACCCCGATCCATGGCCTGCCGTCCGCAGTGGCCAAGGCACAGGAAAGCGCGACCGAGGAACGCTTCCTCGACTTCTCGCAACTGCACAAGATCTACCCCACGCCAAAGGGGCCGCTCACCGTGGTCGAGGATTTCAACCTCAAGATCAACAAGGGCGAGTTCATCTCGCTGATCGGCCACTCGGGCTGCGGCAAATCCACTGTCCTGACCATGGCGGCGGGTCTGAACCCGATCTCCAAGGGGGCGATCAAGCTGGACCGCCGCCATGTGGAGGGCGCCGATCCCGAACGCGCCGTGGTGTTCCAGTCGCCGAACCTGTTTCCTTGGCTGACCGCGCGGGAAAACTGCGCCATCGGGGTCGACAAGGTCTACCCGGGTGCCAGCCGCGCCGAGCGGCAGGACGTGGTGGAATACTATCTGGAACGCGTCGGCCTTGCCGATGCGATGGACCGCCCGGCTAGCGACATGTCCAACGGCATGCAGCAGCGGGTGGGCATTGCGCGCGCCTTTGCCCTGTCGCCCAAATTGCTGCTGCTGGATGAACCCTTCGGGATGCTCGACAGCCTGACCCGCTGGGAACTGCAAGAGGTGCTGATGGAGGTCTGGTCCCGCACCAAAGTGACCGCCATCTGCGTCACCCACGATGTGGACGAGGCGATCCTTTTGGCTGACCGGGTGGTGATGATGACCAATGGTCCGCAGGCCACCATCGGCAAGATCACCGAGGTCGACCTGCCGCGCCCACGCACCCGCAAGGCGCTGCTCGAACACCCGGATTACTACAGCTATCGGCAAGAGGTGCTCGATTTCCTGGAAGAATACGAGCATGGCGCGAAACCGAAAAAACCGGCGCTGAGCGCCGTCGCTGCGGAGTGAGGACCATGAAGCAGAAACTCGTTATCGTCGGGGCAGGCATGGCCTCGGGACGGATGCTGGAGCATCTTCTGAACGCGAACCCAGAGGCCTATGAGATCACCCTCTTTAATGCGGAGCCGCGCGGCAACTACAACCGGCTGATGCTGTCGCCGGTGCTGTCAGGCGAAAAGACCTATGCCGAGATCGTCACCCATGACGAAGACTGGTACGCCGAGCATGGCATCACCTGCCGGTTTGGTGAAAAGGTTACCGTCATCGATCCCGCGCAGAAAGTCGTGCGCGGCGAAAAGGGCGATGTCTCTTACGACAAGCTGGTCATCGCCACCGGGTCGAACCCCTTCATGATCCCCTTGCCCGGACATGATCTGGCGGGCGTGATCCCCTACCGCGATCTGGAAGACACCGAGGCGATGATGGCCCTTGGCGACACCCCCGGCACAAAGGCGGTCGTGATCGGTGGTGGCCTGTTAGGGCTGGAGGCGGCAGCAGGCATGGCCGCGCGCGGCGTCGATGTCACCGTCGTCCATATCATGGGTCACCTGATGGAGCGTCAGCTGGATGAGGCAGCCGGATATCTCTTGCGCAAATCGCTGGTTGAGAAGGGGATCAAGGTCCTTTGCCAGGCGAACTCCAAGGAGATCCTGGATGACGGCACTGGCCATGTGAAGGCCCTGCGGCTGGAGGATGGCACCGAACTGCCCTGCGATCTGTTGGTGATGGCGGTGGGCATCCGCCCTAATATGGCGCTGGCAGAGGCAACGGGCCTTTCCTGCAACCGGGGCGTCGTGGTGGACGACCACATGGTGACCTCGGATCCCGATATCCTCGCCCTTGGTGAATGCGTTGAACACGATGGTGCGCTCTTTGGTCTTGTGGCGCCGCTTTACGATCAGGCCAAGGTGCTGGCGCAGACCCTTTTGGGGCAGGACGCGCGGTTCGTGAACAAGGAGGTCTCGACCAAGCTGAAAGTGACCGGCTGCGATCTGTTCAGCGCCGGAGATTTCGCGACAGGCGAAGGGCGCGAGGATATCGTTTTCCGCGATCCCGCGCGCGGCGTCTACAAGCGGCTGGTGCTGGAAGGCGATCGACTGATCGGCGCTGTGATGTACGGCGATACCGCCGATGGCGCCTGGTTCTACAGTCAGATCAAGGACGGCAGCGATATCGCCGAGATGCGCGATACGCTGATCTTTGGCCCGGCCTATCAGGGGGGCGCCTCCGCGGACCCTTTGTTAGCCGTTGCAGCCTTGCCGGATGATGCGGAAATCTGCGGCTGCAACGGCGTATGCAAGGGCGATATCGTCTCGGCGATCCACGATGGTGCCACCGATCTGGGTGCATTGCGGGCCTGCACCAAGGCGTCTGCCTCCTGCGGGACCTGCACGGGACTGGTGGAACAGGTGCTGGCCGTCACCCTTGGGGACGACTACGCCGCCCCCACGGCGCAGCCGATCTGCGGCTGTTGTGACCTGACGCATGAGGACGTGCGCCGCCTGATCAAATCACAAGAGCTGAAATCTCAGGCTGCGGTCTGGCAGGAGCTGGGCTGGAAAACCCCCAATGGCTGCCATGTCTGCCGCCCGGCGGTAAACTTCTACCTGCTCGCCGATTGGCCGGTGGAATATCAGGACGACCCGCAAAGCCGTTTCGTCAACGAACGCAAGCACGCCAATATCCAGAAGGACGGTACTTTTTCCGTGGTGCCGCGCATGTGGGGGGGGATGACCACCCCGGACGAGCTGCGCGCCATCGCCGATGCCGCCGAAATATACAACGTACCCACCGTGCATGTGACCGGCGGCCAGCGGATCGACCTCCTTGGCGTCAAGGGCGAGGATCTGCCGCATATCTGGGCCGATCTCAACAAGGCGGGCATGGTCTCGGGCCACGCCTACGCCAAGGGCCTTCGCACGGTGAAAACCTGCGTCGGCAAGGATCATTGCCGCTTTGGCACCCAAGACAGCACCGGCCTTGGCATCAAGCTGGAAAAACGGCTCTGGGGCTCATGGTCTCCGCATAAGGTGAAGCTGGCCGTCTCGGGCTGTCCGCGCAACTGCGCTGAGGCCACTTGCAAGGACATCGGCGTTGTCTGCGTCGACAGTGGTTACCAGATCGGTGTCGCAGGCGCGGCGGGCATGGACGTGAAGGAAACCGAACGGCTGGCCGATGTGGCAACCGAGGAAGAGGCGCTCGATCTCGCGACTGCCTTCATGCAGCTTTACCGCGAGAACGCCAAATACCTCGACCGGCCTTACAAATGGGTCGCCAAGGTCGGCCTTGATTGGGTGAAGGCCCGCGTGGTCGACGATCTGGAGGAACGCCAGCGCCTGATCGACGCGTTTGAATTGTCGCAAACCATCTACCGCAAGGACCCTTGGGCCAAGGAAGTGGAGGAGAAATCCGCCGCTTATGCCCCCCTTGCCGATCTCACCCTGGAGGCCGCAGAATGAGCTGGATCGATATCGGACATATTGACGAGGTGCCCCTGCGAGGCGCGCGGCTTCTGAAAACCCCGATGGGCTGTATCGCGGTCTTTCGCACCGCCGAGGCAGAGGTCTTTGCCGCCTCCAACAGCTGCCCGCACAAGGGCGGCCCGCTGTCCGAAGGCATCGTGCACGGGCAATCGGTGACCTGCCCGCTGCACAACTGGGTCTTTGATCTCAATACCGGAGAGGCGCAGGGTGCTGATGACGGGCGGATCGAGACCTACCCCTTGCGTCTGGAAGGGCAGCGTATGCTGCTTGACTCCAGCGCCCTTACCGGGCGGAGCGCCGCATGAGCGCGCCCGGCGGGATCCGCTCCACCTGTCCCTATTGCGGGGTGGGCTGCGGAGTTCTGTTGTCTGAGGACAAGAACGGCGCGCTTTCCGTGCGCGGCGATCCCGACCATCCGGCCAACTTCGGGCGGCTCTGTTCAAAAGGTTCGGCCCTGGGAGAAACTCTGGGGCTGGAGCATCGTTTGCTTGCTCCAAAGATAGACGGGCAGAACAGCGATTGGGACACGGCGCTCGATCTGGTTGCGGATCGGTTTTCCCAGACGATCCGCGATCATGGGCCTGACAGCGTCGCCTTTTATGTTTCGGGCCAGCTGCTGACCGAAGACTACTACGTCGCCAACAAGCTGATGAAAGGCTTCATCGGCTCGGCCAATATCGACACCAATTCGCGGCTCTGCATGGCCTCCAGCGTGGCGGGGCACAAGCGCGCCTTTGGCAGTGATACCGTGCCCGGCACCTACGAGGATCTGGACGAGGCCGATCTGGTGGTGCTGGTGGGGTCAAACCTCGCCTGGTGCCATCCGGTGCTCTACCAGCGCCTTCTTGCGGCCCGCAAATCACGCGGCACCAAGATTGTGGTGGTGGACCCGCGCCGCACCGCCAGCTGCGACGGCGCCGATCTGCATCTGGCGCTTGAACCGGGGTCGGACGTGGCCCTGTTCAACCACCTTCTGAGGGAGATCGACGCGCGCGGCGCGATGGATCCCGATTTCCTGCAACACACCAATGGGTTCGAAGCTGCGCTCGAAGCAGCCCAGCTTGAGACCCTGTCCCCGACCGGGCTGACAGAGGACGAGGTCCGCGCCTTCTGCGACATGTGGATCGGCACCAAAAAGACCGTCACCATCTACAGCCAGGGCGTCAATCAATCGACCAGCGGCAGCGACAAGGTCAACGCGATCCTGAACTGCCACCTTGCCACCGGGCGCATCGGCAGGCCCGGCATGGGGCCCTTGTCGGTGACCGGCCAGCCCAATGCCATGGGCGGGCGCGAGGTCGGCGGGCTGGCGAATATGCTGGCCTGTCATCTCGATCTGGAAAACCCCGATCACCGTCAGGCGGTGCGCGATTTCTGGCAGGCCCCGCAGATGCCCGAGGCGCCGGGCCTGAAGGCGGTGGACATGTTCCGTGCCGTGGCCAACGGGCGGATCAAGGCGCTGTGGGTCATTCACACCAACCCCGCCGTGTCGATGCCCGACTCCGCCGCCGTGCGCGCGGCGATCAAGGCCTGCCCTTTCACCGTGGTCAGTGACATCACCGAACACAGTGACACCGCGCGTCTGGCACGGGTGCTGCTGCCCGCCAGCGCCTGGGGGGAGAAGGACGGCACCGTTACCAATTCAGACCGCACCATCAGCCGCCAGCGCGCGGCCCTGCCCGCCCCCGGTGCGGCCCGCCCCGATTGGCAGATCCTCTGCGAAGTTGGCAAACGCATGGGCTGGCACGCGGCCTTTGACTATGAAAGCCCGGTTGAGATCTTCCGTGAATATGCCGCCCTCTCTGGGGTCGCGGGTCAGTTCGGACGTGATTTCGACATCTCCGGCCTCTCCGGGTTGGAGGCATCGGCCTATGACACCCTTGCCCCCACCCGCTGGCCTGTCATCGCAGATCGCAGCGGTGGCCGGTTCTTTGCCGATGGCAATTTCTACCATGGCGACAAAAAGGCCCGGCTGCTGCCGCTGCGCTATCGCCCGCCCGCAGCCAGGACGGGGCCAAAGTACCCCTTCCGGCTGAACACCGGGCGGCTTCGCGACCAATGGCACACGATGACGCGCACGGGGCTGTCGCCACGCCTTGGCGCGCATATGCCGGAACCCTTCCTTGAATTGCACCCGGAAGACGCAGCCGCCCTGGGCATCGCCCCTGCGGATCTTGTGGAGGTGCGCAGCCCCAATGGAAGCGCCATCCTGCGCGCCCGGATCAGTGACGCGGTGCAACCCAGGCAGGTCTTTGCGCCGATCCACTGGACCGGGGAAACCGCGCCCTCTGGCCGGATCGACGATCTGGTCGCAGCCGAAACCGACCCAGTGTCAGGCCAGCCCGAAAGCAAGGCCAGCGTCGTTGCCGTCCAGAAGATGGAGGCCGCCTGGTATGGTTTCGCGGTCTCGACCCGGCCCATGGCGCCAAACGCTGACTATTGGGCGCTGGCGCCCACCCGTGGCGGCTATCGCGCCGAGATGGCCGGATACGCGCCTGCGCCCGATTGGGAAGAGGAAGCCCGCCGCCTGTTCGATCTGCCCGGCGCCGAAGCTGCCACCATTCTGGACCCCGCACGGGGAACAGCCCGGATCGCCCTGTTCGACAAGGGGCGCCTTCTTGCGGCCCTGTTTGTGGACCGGGAACCGGTGGCGGTGGTGCGGGACTATCTTGCCACGCTCCCGTATGCGGCAGGCACAGAGGTTCTGACCGGTCGCCCCCCGGCGGATGTGCCCGATCCTGGCCCGGTGATCTGCTCCTGCTTCGGGATTGGGATCAACACCATCATCAGCGCCATCGAAACCCAGCACCTGATGACGGTGGAAGCGATCGGTGTCGCACTGGAGGCGGGGACCAACTGCGGCTCCTGCCGCCCGGAACTGGCCGCCATTCTGGCCAGCACCCATCAGCGGGAGGCGGCGGAATGAGCCTGGTCGGTCATGTGCGCACCCTGGGTCATGGCCCCGGACGCTCCCGCTCTTTGACCCAAGACGAAGCGCGGGATGCCATGACCCTGATGCTGGGCAAGGACGCCGCGCCCGAGGCCATTGGCGCGCTGTTGATGCTCTTGCGCATGAAGGGCGAAACGGCGGAAGAGATTGCCGGTTTCGCGGCTGCCGCACAAGAACAGGTCCCGGCGCTGCCGCAGGTCGACCTCGACTGGCCGTCCTATGCGGCAGGGCGCACGCGTGGGCTTCCCTGGTTCCTTGTCTCGGCGCTGATGGTGGCCCAAAGCGGCAAGCGGGTGATGCTGCATGGCTGGAACGGATCCGATCCCACCGTGCGAAACGGTCTTGAAACCCTTGCCATCCCGATTGCCCATACCCCCGCCGAGGCCGAAGCCGCGCTGAACGCGGGGAATATCGTTTATATGCCGCTGGAAGATCTTTGCCCGCCCCTGATGCAGCTCTTGTCCCTGCGTGCGGTGCTTGGCCTGCGTTCTTGCGTCAACACGGTGTGCCGGATGCTGAACCCGGCTGGCGCGGCGGCCAGTGTTCAGGGCGTCTTTCACCCCTCCTATCGATTGTTGCAGGCCGATGCCGCCCAGCGCCTTGGCTGGCAGTCCCTGACCGTGATCAAGGGGGGCGGCGGCGAATTCGAACGTCACCCGGCCAAGGCGATTGAAGCCTTCGGATTGCGGGATGGCGCGCTTTGGCAGGACACCGAGGCACCGCGCCTACAGGAAACCCGGCGCCTGGCGGACAGCGCAGGCCATATCAATTCGCTGAAGGTGGCGATCAGCCCTGCCGCACTGCCGCGATTTGAGGGTGAAGTCATCCTTGGAACCGCGCGGCTGGCGATGGACACGCTGGGCTGTGCCAACAGCCCTTTGCATTTTCCCGACGGCAGCCCTGTGCCGACGGCCCTTCCCCTCACAGCCTGAAAGGACATCACATGACATTGCTGCAACGGCTGTTTCACATCCCCCTGTTTGGCCCGGCGCAAACACTTGCTCTCGCTTCAGGGCCTGCCTCCCTCATCCTGGCGCGGGTGGGCCGCACGCTGGACCGGATGACACCCCAGCTTAGCGCCCCTTCCACGCCGAAGGAGTGGCAGGCAAAAGGTCATATCGCCTTGGTCGGGGCAGGGCCGGGGGCGGCGGACCTTTTGACCCTGCGCGCCGTCAAACGCCTGCAGCAGGCCGACGTGATTTTCTACGACCGGCTGGTCGATCCTGAAGTGCTGGAGCTTGCCCGGCCCGGTACCGAAATGGTCTTTGTCGGGAAACATGTCGGGGCGCACAGCTGGCCGCAGGAGAAGATCAACCGCGTGATCGTAACCGAAGCTCTGAAAGGACGCCGCGTTGTGCGGCTGAAATCCGGCGATCCCGGCATCTTTGGCCGCGCCAGCGAAGAGATGGAGGCGGCTGATGAGGCGGGCATCCCGGTTGAGCTGGTGCCTGGCATCACTGCAGCCTCAGCCGCTGGGGCGGCGCTGGGGCGCAGCCTGACCAGTCGCGGTGTTGCCAATGCGCTGGTGCTGACCACGGGCACCGGCTGTGCCAGCGATCCCTTTCCCGATTGCACCCGCCTGTCGGGACCGGGCACGACGACGGCCTTTTACATGTCGGTGCGTCAGGCGCGGCGGCTCGCGGATCAGTTGATGCAGAAAGGCCTGCCTGCGGACAGCCCCGTTGACATCGCGGTGGAGGTCTCCAAACCCGGGGAGCGGCATTTTGCTGCCACTGTCGGCTCTTTGGCGGATGTCATCGCGGCCTGCCACATCACCGGCTGCGCGATCCTGCTGGTCACCTGGCCAGAGGACGGGGTGCCCACAGTGCAATCGCAAACGGCGGCGGGCCAGACCGCCAAGGTTCCAAAGGCCGTGGCGGTTGTCTGATCTTCAGGCCCAGTCCAGCGGCGTGATGTCAAAGGACTTGATCCGCGAATAGAGCGTCGTCGGTTTAATCTGCAACAGGGTGGCGGCGCCGGTCGGGCCGGAGACGCGCCCACCGGCTTCGCGCAGGGCGGCGATGATATTGTCCCGGACCATCTCCTGCATTCTGGCCTCGGTATGGAACCTGGTGCCGTGTGCCGGGGCGTCTTGGGTCGTGCCGGAGAGTTCGATGACCAGCTTGCGATCCTGCGAGACGATGGCGGCGCGCTCCATCGCATTGTGCAATTCGCGCACATTGCCGGGCCAGTCATAGGCCTGCATCTGCTGCATCACCCGTTCGGTGATCACCGGCACCGGCCGGTTCAGCCTGCGGCAGGCGATCTTCAGCAGGTGTGCGGCCAGCAGCGGAATGTCTTCGCGGCGGTCGCGCAGTGGCAGGCAGTTGATGGGAAAGACGTTGAGGAACAGAAACAGATCCTCGCGGATGCGCCCGGTGCGGCGCACGGTCTCCTCAGCCAGCGAGGTCGCCGCGATCACCCGGATATCGAGCGGCTTTTCCCGGGTATCGCCCAGCCGGGTGACGGATCCGCTTTGCAGGGCGTGCAGCAGTTTGCCCTGAATTTCGACCGGCAGTTCCTCGACATCGTCGATGAACAGGGTGCCGCCGTGGGCCAGTTCCAATTTGCCGGGCTTGTCGCGCATGGCGCCATTCGGGGCGCCGCGCATCTGGCCGAAAAGTTCGGCCTCGACCTCCTCGGGGGCGACGGAGCTGCATTTGAAATGGATCAGCGGCCGCCGGGCGCGAGGGCTGGTCTTGTGGATCTCGGTGGCGACCAGCGATTTCCCGGTGCCGGTTTCGCCGCTGATAAGGACAGTCGCCGTCGTCTTGGCCACCAGATCGATGCGGGCCACGATCTGCCGGATGGCGGGCGAGGATCCGATGATGTCGTGATGGGCGCGCTCTGATGTGATTGCCTCTTGCAGATAGGCGTTTTCCTGTTCCAGCCGGTCACGCAGCGCCGCGACCTCTTCCATCGCCTCACGCAGCTTGCGTTCGCTTTCCTTGCGTTCGGTGATGTCGCGGAAGATCACCACCGCCCCGACCAGCACCTTCTGATCGTAGATCGGGGTCGAGACATATTCGACCCGGATCGGCTTGCCGTCCTTGCGCCAGAAAACCTCGTCCTCGATCCGGTGGACCTGTTCAAAGCGGAAGGAGCGGTAGATCGGGCATTGCTGCGACGGGTAGTGTTCGCCGTTGAGGTGATGATGGTGGATCATCGAGTGGATGTCCTTGCCCAGCAGATCTTCGGAGGTCCAGCCCAGCATCTCACGCGCGGCGCGGTTGACGAATGTGGTCTTGCCCTCGGCGTTGACCCCGTAGATGCCTTCGCCAGCGGCGTTGAGGATCAGCTGGTTCTGGCGTTCCAGCTCGGCAAAGAAACCTTCGGTGCGTTTCCAGTTCACAAGGCCGGCACGAAAGGTTTCCGCCAGGGCGGCGGTTTCGGCGCGCTGATCAAGGGCGCGCAGATCGGTTAGCGCCAGGATGATCCAGCCGTCCTGTCCCGGCACCGGCTGGGCCCGGAGTTCGCAGCTCAGCGCGCTGCCATCCCCGGCCCGCAGAGTAACATCGCGGGTCCAGCTTGCGCCGCGATGGTCCACTTCTTCGAGGAACACCACGAAGCGAGGCATGTCCTTGCCCAGGTAGTGTGAGAAGGGCAGGGGAGCGTTGTTGTCGTGCCCGTTTCCGAGGAGCCGGGCAGCGGATTGGTTCCAGTCGACCACCCGGTCTTCCGTGGTGTCGAGGACAAGCATGGCCTCGGGAATCGACTGCAAAAGGGAATCGGCGTTGAGAAGATCGAGTGACATGGGAAAAGGTTAATCTCCGCCCTCGTCAGGTTTAAACGAAATTTCGTAATTTACGATATGTCGTAATTTTGTGTGGTCCGAATTTCACATAAGACACTGATTTTTATATTTTTTGTTTGCTGCACAAATGTTGGGCGGCTGCTTTTTTTGTCCCGTGGCGACTGTCAGAGTTTACGAAACATTGACTGAAAGGGGACACCCATGACGACAAAGAGCCTTGGAAATCCGTTCTCGGATAAGACCGATCTGCGACACGGCGCCGATTGCGGTTGCGATGGATGCCTGTCCGGACACGGCCATGACAAGGGCCATACCGAGCCGCAGCATATGTCCTCTGACGACATGATTGAACGCGCCGTCGAAAGCGCCATCGTGCGCTCGGTCTTTGGGCACAATGACATCGGTCGCCGCTCTTTCATGGGCATGCTGGGCGGCAGCACTGTGGCTGCGGCGCTGGCTTCGGTGTTTCCGATGGAGCAGGCCAAGGCTGCGATCCTTGACGAGCTGGGTCCGCCGGAGAAATCCGATCTCAACATCGGCTTTGTGCCGATCACCTGCGCCACCCCGATCATCATGGCGCAGCCGATGGGGTTCTACGAACGTTACGGCCTCAACGCGCAGGTCATCAAGACGGCTGGCTGGGCCGTGGCCCGCGACAAGTCGCTGTCGGGGGAATATGACGCCAGCCACATGCTGACGCCGATGCCGCTGGCAATGACGCTGGGCGCCGGATCCATCGCCGAACCCTACATCATGCCCGCGGTCGAGAACATCAACGGTCAGGCCATCGTCCTGTCGAACGAACATCTGGACAAGCGTGACCCGAAACAGTGGAAAGGCTTCACCTTCGGCGTGCCGTTTGAATATTCGATGCACAACTTCCTGCTGCGGTATTACGTGGCCGAGCACGGGCTGGACCCGGATGTCGATATCCAGATCCGCGTGGTGCCGCCGCCGGAGATGGTCGCCAACCTGCGCGCTGGCAACCTTGATGGTTACCTGTCGCCCGACCCGTTCAACCAACGCGCCGTCTGGGAAGGCATCGGCTATATCCACATGCTGACCAAGGACATCTGGGAAGGTCACCCCTGCTGTGCCTTTGCCGCGCCGCTGTCCTTTGCGACCGAATTGCCGAACACATACGGCGCCCTGCTGAAATCGATCATCGACGCCACGCAATACGCGTCAAACCCTGAAAACCGCAAGGAAATCTCTGAAGCAATCGCGCCGACCAACTATCTGAACCAGCCGGTTCCGGTGATCGAACAGGTGCTGACCGGCACCTATGCCGATGGTCTGGGTGAGGTGCAGCGCGTGCCCGACCGGATCGATTTCGACCCCTTCCCCTGGCATTCCATGGGCGTCTGGATCCTGACCCAGATGAAACGCTGGGGCTATATCGAAGGCGACGTCGATTACAAAACGGTGGCCGAGCAGGTCTATCTGGCTGCCGACGCCAAGAAGGTGATGAACGATCTCGGCTACGAGGCGCCCGACGTCACCTACAAATCGCACACCATCATGGGCAAGACCTTCGATCCGGCCAAGCCCGAAGAATACGTGTCCAGCTTTGCGATCGGAAAGGGGTGATCCATGCTGGATAACCTTTCAGTCAATCAGCGCGCGGTGATCCTGTCCGTGGTGATGCTGGTGGTGGGCCTCCTGATCTGGGAGGCCGCCATTCCCGCCCAGAAGGCCGCGTCCGAGCTGACGGAATACGAGCGCCTGACCGGTGGGGGTGCCCCCAAGGCGGGCGTGCCCCCGCCAAGCCAGGTGATCGCCAAGGCTTGGGAGCAGCTGTCGAACCCTTTTTATGATGCAGGCCCCAACGACAAGGGCATCGGCATCCAGATCGGCTATTCCATCTACCGGGTGCTGACCGGCTATCTGATGGCGGCGCTGATCGCGATCCCGCTGGGTTTCCTGATCGGGATGAGCCAGGTCGCCTATAAGGCCTTCAACCCCTTCATTCAGGTGCTGCGCCCGATTTCGCCGCTGGCCTGGATGCCGCTTGCGCTGTTCATCATTCAGGACAGCGAGGCCTCGGCGATCTTCGTGATCTTCATCTGTTCGATCTGGCCGATGCTGCTCAACACCGCCTTTGGCGTTGCCGGGGTGCGCGAGGACTGGGTCAACGTGGCCCGCACCCACGAACTGGGCGCTTTGCGCACCGCCTTCACGGTGATCCTACCTGCGGCGGCGCCGACCATCATCACCGGTATGCGGATCTCCATCGGCATCGCCTGGCTGGTGATCGTTGCGGCAGAGATGCTCGTGGGGGGGACCGGCATTGGCTACTACGTCTGGAACGAGTGGAACAACCTCGACCTGACCTCCGTCATCTTCTCGATCCTCATGATTGGCGTTGTTGGCATGATGCTGGATGCCGCCTTTGGTGTCCTGCAGCGCGCCGTCGCCTACGCCGAATAGGAGCATTCCAATGCCTAAACCCTTTCTCAGTATCGAGCGTCTGACGCAGAAATTCCCTGACGGTCAGGGGGGCACCCTGACCGTTTTCGGAAACGCCACCTTTGGCATCGAAAAGGGAGAGTTCGTCTGCATCCTTGGCCACTCTGGCTGCGGCAAGTCGACGATCATGAACATCCTTGCCGGGCTAGCCGAGCCGACTTCGGGCGTGGTCAAGATGGATGGAACCGAGGTCTCCGGCCCGTCGCTGGACCGCGGGGTGGTGTTCCAGAACTATTCGCTGCTGCCCTGGCTTTCGACCCTGAAGAACGTCACCTTTGGTGTGAAGGCGCGCTATCCCGACTGGTCCAAGGCCAAGGTCGAAGAACACGCCCGGGAATATCTGGCCATGGTCGGGCTTGAAGGCGATGTGGTTCAGCGCAAGCCCAGTCAGCTTTCGGGTGGTATGCGTCAGCGGGTCTCCATCGCGCGGGCCTTTGCTAACCATCCCAAGCTGTTGCTGCTGGATGAACCCTTTGGCGCGTTGGATGCGCTGACCCGGGGCACCATTCAGGACGAACTCCTGAAGATCTGGGGCGGGACCGAGCAGACAGTGTTCATGATCACCCATGACATCGATGAGGCGATCCTGCTGGCTGACCGCATTCTGCTCATGACCAACGGTCCTTTTGCCCGGGTGGCGGAGTCGGTGGAGATCACCATCCCGCGTCCGCGCAGCCGTACCGAGATCGTCGAACATCCCAACTACTACGCCATCCGCAACCACTTGGTGCAGTTCCTTGGTCAGAGGTCGAAAGAACTGGCCGGACAGAAAAGCGACGATCCCGATCAGCGGCCCGAAACCGTGCGGATCGACAAAACTGCGGCAGAACCCGCCACCGAATCCGCACCAGAACCGGAACCGGCCCGCCACCTACAGGCGGTCAACGACTGACAGGTCGGCGCGGCCGACTGAAGACAAATCAGGAGGACAACAGATGAAAGATACTTTTGAGGTGCCCACGATGATGAGCAAAGAAGACGTGACCATGATGATCCTCTCGGCCAAGAAACAGGCCGGGATGACCTGGGAAGGCATCGCCGAAAAGATCGGCATGTCGCCGGTCTGGACCCATTCGGCCTGCATGGGCATGAATGGTTTTCCCAAGGACAAGGCCGAAGCGCTGGTGACGGCCCTTGCCCTGCCGCAAGAGGCGGTTTCGGTTCTGGAAGAACCGCCAACCAAGGTCTGGGAACAAGCCATTCCCACCGATCCCTGCATCTATCGACTGTACGAAATCGTCGGCGTCTACGGCCCGACCATCAAGGCGCTGATCGAAGAGAAATTCGGCACCGGCATCATGTCAGCCATCGATTTCGACATGCAGGTGATCCGCGTGCCCCATGAAAAGGGCGACCGGGTGAAGATCGAGATGTCCGGCAAATACCTCGGCTATAATTCCTGGTAAGCCATCAATCGGCCCATGTGCATTGGAACATGGGCCGTAGAAACCGTCGCCCCGGCCGCTCCGCCCGATCCTCTTCCCGGGCAGGATGGTCGGGGTGGTCTATTTTAGATCAGTGGTTCAGCTGCGCGCGCAGCTCTTCGGCCTCGCGGCGGGCATCGCGCAGACCTTCCATGGCCGCGCTCAGCTCGGCTTCGGTCTGGGTCAGCTGGTTGGTCAGCTCCGCTTCGCGCTGTTGCAGATAGGTAATGGCCTGATCGCGTGTCTCTTCAGCCTCGTGCAATTCCTGGCTCATCCGGTCCAGATCGGCGACGTCGCTTTGCCGGACGCGGGTGAAACGGTGCACCAGCCAATTGGCGAACCAGCCCATCGCGAAGGCGGCAAACAGGATGATTGCGGTGGTGAGGATGAACTCTGTCCTGTTCATTGGCCCGATGTCTCCTGTTCTGTGTCGCCGGTCTCGGTGTCAGCCGCCTGCGCGTCGTCACCTTGCGTATCGTCAGCCTGGGTTTCGGTTTGCGTATCAGCCTCAGTGCTTTCGGTCTCTGCTGCTGTCTCCTCCACGGGCGCCGCGGCGCTGTCGAGGGTGCTTTCCTCGCTCTCGCCGGTTGTCGGCAGCAGCAGGCGGAAATCGATGCGGCGGTTGGCTTCGCGGCCTTCATCGGTGTCATTCGAGGCGATCGGGCTGCTTTCGCCAAATCCGCGCGCGATATAGGTCGAGGTCAGGATCCGCCGCGCCCGCAGTTCGTTGAGCACCGATTGCGCCCGCGCCTGGCTGAGGTTCTGGTTCATCTCCTCACGGCCCTGACTGTCGGTGTGGCCTTGGATTTCCAGCCGTATCGGGCCGCATTTCTCAAGGATCGCGGCGATCTTGTCGATGATCACGTTGCTGCCGGCCTCCACCGTGGCCGAGCCGGGTTCAAAGGTGATCTTGCCGTTCTCCAGCTGCACGCTGGTCAGCGCCGCCTGACACAGCTCCGGCGCCATCGGCTGATCCTTGGGCGCGGGCGGCTCTTCATAGGTGATGTCGAGCTCATAGTCTTCGGCCTCGCCCAGTTTGGCGGACAGGAACTTGGCAATCTCTGAGGAGGCATCCTTGCGGTAGCTCATGCCGCGCAGGGTCAGATCCTCCGGCGTGACGCTGACTGCACCGCGCTCCAGATAGGAAAGCGCCTCAAGCCCGGCCAGCACCCGCACCGGCCAGTCGGCAGGCAGGCCTTCGGCCACCCGCGCCGCGGTATAGACGCTGTCGGAGCCAAACCGCGCCTTGGCATAGCTGTCGGCGATGGTGCGGGTGGCGGCATCGGTGATGCGCCCGCGCAGCTGCACCTGGCCTTCGGGGCTGAGCGTGGCGGTGAATTCGGGCGGTCCGGCGGCAGCATCGGTTTCCGGCATGGGCAGCACCGCATGCAAAGCAAAGACCTGCGGCAGCGCGGTTTCCAGCTCTCCCACCACCGTGTCGAACTGGGCCTCCGGCGTGCCTTCGGCGGCGACAAGGGTGATATCGGCGTTGGCGATGGTGACCGATCCCTGACCCAATTCCGCAAGGCTTTGAATGCTGAGTTCGGCGGCATCGGCCCATGTGGGCGAGGGGACCCCCATGCCAATCACGCAGTCGGCCTCTCCCTCCAGCCCGGCAGCGCGGGCGGCGGACAGGATGCGGGCGCGGCTTTCCTCGTCCTCGGCTGAGCAGGCATCGAACCGGGCACCGCTTTCGGAAATCAGGAACCGCAGGGTAAAGGGCGTGATCACCGGGCGCGGTGCCGCAATATCAAGGCTGAGACGGATCTGCGGCGGTGCCATCTTGCTCAGCTGGCGTTCGAAGCTGTCGCGTTCTTCGGCGCTGTCGGCGATTGCGGTTACCGAAACCGCGCCTGCCTCGACCGAGATTTTGGAGCGCGGCAGGAGCTCCAGAGCCGCGACGGCAAATTTCAACGCCGGGTCCCAGCCATCGGGGGTCGGGTAATCGGCGGTTTCCAGAAGGTCGGCGACCTTCTTGTTGTTGTCTTCGGCGATCCGGTCCAGCTGACCGACCAGCGTCTCGCGCGAGGCGGACAGCGGGATCAACCCGCTGATTGAAATCCCCCGATCATTGCGCAGGATTTCCGCCGAAAACCGCGGCGGCGCCAATCCGTCCGAGGGCGGTACCGTGATATCGTCGATCACCCGCGCCGCATCGACAATGCTGCCCGCCAGAGAAATCGCTGCAAACCGGGTGGCCTCGTCCGGGGCGGTGCCCTGCAGGGTAACCCGCAGCCCGTCGGCGGTGACCTCGGCCCAGTGCAGGCCCGCAACATCCAGAGACCGGCGCACTTCGCGCTCGCTGCCACGCTCGACGGCTGTGACGGCAAACCCCGCTGCGATCAGGCTCAGCCCTGCCGCCGCGGCGAAGGACAAAGTCGGGATCAGAAACGAAGACAGGCGCATTGCAACAGCATTCCCAGATACGGTTGGGCTCTGTCATACAGGCCAGCGGCGGCCTGTTCAATCACACGAAAGTGGCCACGGCAAAGAAGATCAGCGGAATCAAGCCGGTATCGCGGTTGAGCCGGAACAGCTTCAACAGGCGTGGGTTGTTTTCGGGATCAAATACGCGCAATTGCCAGGTCATGTGCCAGCCCATAGCCCAGGGACCGGCAAGCGCAATCAGCAGGGTCAGCAGGTTGGCATCGACATGTGCGGCCAGCACCACGGCAAGGGCCATCAGGCCCACGGTTGCCACGATGAAGCGGCGTAGCCAGCTGGGGCTGTTGTCGCCAAACAGGCGGGCGGTGGATTTGACGCCGATCAGCGCGTCGTCCTCGGTGTCCTGATGCGCATAGATGGTGTCATAAAACAGCGTCCAGGCAATCCCCGCCAGATAGAGGATGACCGGCGGCCAGGCCAGCGATCCGGTATGCGCCACCCAGGCCAGCATCGCCCCCCAGTTGAAGGCCAGCCCAAGGAAGATCTGCGGCCACCAGGTGAAGCGTTTGGCAAAGGGGTAGACGGCAACCGGCAACAGCGCCAGCACGCCCATGCCGATGGCAGCCCAGTTGAAGGTCATCAGGATGCCAAAGGCCACAAGCGCCTGCGCGCACATCCAAGTCACCGCGCCGCGCACGGTCACCTGTCCGGATGGGATCGGTCGTGATCGGGTACGCTCGACCGCGCCGTCAAAGTTGCGGTCGGTGATGTCGTTCCATGTGCAGCCCGCACCGCGCATCAGCCAGGCGCCAAGCCCACAGGCGACAAAGATCCAGGCGTCCTGCCAGACCGGGGTGTCATCCCAGAGGATGGCCAGCGCCAGACCCCACCAGCAGGGGATCAGCAACAGCCATGTGCCGATCGGGCGGTCTGCGCGGCTCAGCCGCAGATAGGGGCGTGACCAGGCGGGCGCGTGGGTGTCCACCCAATTCCCCTTGACCGCATCTGCGACCTGACCATCTGGTGTTGGCGATTGCCCTTGCATATGTAGGACCTCATGAGTGCGAAGATCAGACTGTATGTAGAGCACCCCTTGGGGGCAGGGCAAACCATTCCTTTGGACCGGGATCAGGCGCATTACCTCTTTGGGGTGATGCGGCAGGCTGTCGGCGCCAAGGTGGCCCTGTTCAACGGGCGCGATGGAGAATGGCTGGCCGAGGTGGCCGAAGCAGGCAAACGCGGCGGGGTTCTGGCCTGCATTGAGCAGACCCAGCCCTTGCAGATGCCGCCGGACCTTTGGCTGATTTTTGCCCCGATCAAGAAGGCGCGCACCGATTTTATCGTCGAAAAAGCCGCCGAGATGGGCGCGGCGCGGATCATGCCGGTGCAGACCGAATTCACCAACTCCGAGCGCATCCGTCAGGACCGGCTGCAGGCCCACGCGGTGGAGGCTGCCGAGCAATGCGGTGGTACCTTCGTTCCCGAGGTGACGGATCTGCAGAAACTCTCGCGCCTGCTGGATCACTGGCCGCAGGAGCGTCAGTTGATGTTCTGCGACGAGGCCGAGGTGGGGCAACGACTGTTTCTGGACCGTGTTACGGGCGACGGTCGTCCGGGGGTGGACGGGCGCTGCCCGGCCTATCGTCCGGGCGAAGTCTCTCAGCCAGGATCCTGGGCCATCCTCATCGGTCCCGAAGGCGGTTTCTCTGAGGTGGAGCGTAAGCGTCTGCACGGGATGCAGCAGGCCCATGTGGTCAGCCTTGGCCCGCGGATCCTGCGCGCCGACACCGCAGCGGTGGCGGCAATGACCCTGTGGCAGCAAAGTCTCGGGGATTGGTAACATGGTCTGGCGCGCCGCCCGCGCGGCTGACATTCCGCCGGTAGAGCGCCTGCTGCGCCAGCATTTGCAAAGCTCGATGTTCCTTCTGGGCAACCTGAAGGATCCCGGCAATGGGCAGGCGATGGATCTTTGGGTGCAGGATGACCACTCGGGCGTCTTTGGTCTGACAGAGGCGGGCATGGTGCTGATGCAGGCGCCCCAAGCGCGCGCCGAAGATTGGCAGGAAGCATCTGCGCTGCTGGCCGGGCGGAGCATCGCGGGCTGCGCCGGAGACACCGCACAGCTGCGCGCCTTTCTCGCCGTCAGCGATCTTGTCTCCTGCCCGACCCGGCTGGATGAAGACGAGCCGGGGTTCTCCCTTGACCTTGACCAGCTGGAAATACCGAAGGCCGAACAGGCGGCGCTGATCCCGCTGGCCACGGCGCCGCGCGATCTGGTTCTGGACTGGCGGGCGGCCTATCATCGCGAAGTCTTGGCAACTGGGGCGGATGTCAGTGAAGAAAAGGCGGCGCAGGATATCGCCGGTTACCTCGATCGTGACAGTCACCGGGTTCTTGTTATTGCAGGCCAGCCGGTTGCCATGACAGGGTTCAATGCCCAGATACCGGAGGTGGTGCAGATCGGTGGCGTCTATACGCCGCCGGGTTTGCGGGGCAGGGGGTTGGCGCGCCTTGCCGTCGCCCTGCATCTGGACGAGGCCCGCAAGGCCGGGGCGCAGCGGGCCGTGTTGTTCGCCGCCAGCCCGGCAGCAGCGCGCGCCTATGAGGCAATCGGGTTCCGGCACGCTGGATCATTTTCTCTGGTGCTTTTTGCCCCGGAACAGGAGGTGCCATGAGTTTCATCCGACCCGAAGCACAGGCCAGCCTGTGGCGCTGGCGCGAGCTGATCGTCGCGGCGCTGATGCTGCTGGTGGGGCTGAAGTGGGCTTTCACCTCCTATGGATTTACCGCCATGACCGGCTGGGCGCTGATCGCGGTCGGGCTGGTTCTGGCCGTGGTAGGCGCGCAGCGGTTGCGCTTCCGGCTGGGCGCGGGCGGGCCGGGTGTGGTCCAGGTGGACGAAGGGCAGATCGCCTATTTCGGTCCTCTGACGGGCGGCGCCGTTGCGGCCTCTGAAATCGAACGGCTGCGGCTGGATCATACTGCGAAACCGCCCCATTGGGTGCTGGAGCAGCCGGGGCAGCCGCCGCTGGCGATCCCGGTCAACGCCGAAGGTCACGAGGCGCTGTTTGACGTCTTTGCCAGCCTTCCGGGGCTGCGCACGGAGCGGATGCTGGCCGAGCTGCGCAAGGCCGGTGCTCACCAGGTCGTGATCTGGGAGCGCATCCCAAGCCGACCCACCCACCAAAGGCTGCATTGACACCGGCGTCGTTTGGCCCCACTTCTGACCGCCGAAAACAGCGAAACAACAGGACGGAGTGCCCGGCATGTCCATTCCCCAGTCCGGCGGCGGACCGATCGAACGCCACGAACAGATGGCCGAATACCTGGCCTCCGGGTGTAAACCGAGCGCCGACTGGCGCATCGGCACCGAGCACGAGAAGTTCGGCTATTGCAAGGATACGCTGAAACCGCTGCCCTACGCCGGTCAACGCTCGATCCAGGCGGTGCTGGAAGGGCTGCGCGACCGCAATGGCTGGTCGCCCGTCACCGAAGGCGGCAACCTCATTGGTCTGACCAAGGATGGCGCCAACGTCAGCCTTGAACCCGGCGGGGCGCTGGAGCTTTCGGGCGCGCCTCTGGAAACCATTCACGAGACCTGCGACGAGGTAAACGTCCACCTGCGCGAGGTGAAGGAAATCGCCGACAAGATTGGCGTCGGTTTCATCGGCCTTGGCGCTGCTCCGATCTGGACCCATGACGAGATGCCGCTGATGCCCAAGGGGCGCTACCGGCTGATGAACGATTACATGGCCAAGGTCGGCACCATGGGCCGGGACATGATGCGCCGCACCACCACGGTGCAGGTGAACCTTGATTTCGCCTCCGAAGCCGACATGGTGCAGAAACTGCGCGTCGCCCTGGCGTTGCAGCCGGTGGCCACTGCGCTGTTTGCCAATTCGCCCTTCTTCGAAGGCAAGCCGAACGGCCACAAGTCCTGGCGCAGCAAGATCTGGCGCCATCTCGACGATGCGCGCACCGGCATGCTGCCCTTCGTCTTTGAAGAGGGCATGGGATTTGAACGCTACGTGGAGTACGCGCTCGATGTGCCGATGTATTTCGTCTACCGCGATGGTGAATACATCAACGCGCTGGGTCAGTCCTTCCGCGACTTCCTCAATGGCAAACTGCCCGCGTTGCCCGGTGAAACCCCGACGCTCAGCGATTGGGCCGACCACCTGACCACCGCCTTTCCCGAGGCGCGGATCAAGAAATACATGGAGATGCGCGGCGCCGATGGCGGCCCCTGGCGCAGGCTCTGTGCGCTGCCGGCCTTCTGGGTGGGGCTGATGTATGACCAAAACAGCCTTGATGCGGCCTGGGATCTGGTCAAGGGCTGGGATGCAGAGACCCGCGAGGCCCTGCGCGTCGGTGCGGCGGAAAAGGCGCTGCAGGCCGAGGTCGGCGACATCAAGATGCACGATCTGGCGCGTCAGGTGCTGGAGATCTCCGAGGCAGGCCTCAAGGCGCGTGCGCGGGCAGGTGCGGGCGGCATGGTCCCGGACGAGACGCATTTCCTGAATGCACTGAAGGAAAGCATCGACAGCGGCAAGGTCCCGGCAGATGAGCTGCTGGAGCATTACCACGGTGACTGGAACGGCGATCTGACCCGGATCTACGCCGAATACAGCTACTGATCCAAAACGTAAAACGGGGCGCCGCTTAGGCGCCCCGCTTTCTGGTGACCTGTGCTCAGGCGGCGCTTGCGGCCGGTTTGCCTGTGGGAACTGTGGCAGGTGGGTTCACCGCCTCGCGGACCACGGCGCGCAGGGTGGCGACTGCGTGGGCGAAGCCGAGACCAAGGCAGATCGCTGCAAAGCCGAGCGCGGGCAACAGGCCCCAGACACCTAGGTCAAGCACCGGCATCGCGGCGCCGATCAGCCCGATGCCCCCGAGGGCGATCATGGCATAGCCGGTTGCGATGGTGACGCCTGCCGCCTGCGCGGCACGGCCCGATTGTGGGCAGTCGCCTAAGATGCTGGAAATTTTGAGGATCATCAGGGTCATCGCGGTGACCATGAGAAGGGCGAGGGCGAGGTAGGTTGCGATTTGAAACAGCATGGTGGTGTCCTTTCGATTCAGAGGGGTTGTTTGTAGAAATCACGTTTGAGAGAGGCGTAAATGCAGCCGCTGATCCAGCCCCAGATAGGGGCAAAGAGACTTCCCCAAACCAAGCGCATGCCATCCCAGCTTTGTGTGGAACGGGACATGTCAGGCAGTTGTAGAATGATCCCAAACAGAATGAGGTTGGTAAGAAATGCCAGCCCTGCCCATGCTTCCGGAGTCGAGTCGCGCATGGCCAGGTAGGCCAGCATTATTGGTGTTCCGGCCAGAACATAAACTGGTCCGCCGATAAGGGTGGCGAAGGGGCTGATCAGAGTCGGTGCTCCTATCAATCCAGCCAGCAGCGGCCCGCCGACGACGGCGAGGGCGAAGGCAACGGGGTCCACCAGGTGGCGCTTTGCCACGACTTCGGGCTCAGTATTTTTTAACCTATCAGTTATTTCTGTTATTTGTGAAATCTCCAGGTAAAATTTTTTGGGCAGGTCTAGGGTCTGTGGACATTCATCGTGAGGCGATGATGGCAGCCGCGAGATGCCAATTGGCGGCGTAGCTGGACGTTGTCTTTTCGTAGCGGGTCGCTATGGCTCTGAATTCCTTGATCTTTGCGAA
>NZ_JBDOQR010000036.1:0-49233 GCF_039839315.1 Phaeobacter sp. CAU 1743
GCGCAAGGCGGACCCAGACCTCATCTGTCAACACAAACCGCTCTTCGTTCATTCAAACCTCCATTTTGGAAGCTTGAATCAGATTTCAGCCAGCTTGGGAATCCTGAATGTCCACAGACCCTAGGCTCCGGACCTCTAGTGATACAAAAAAACCCGGCCAATGGCCGGGTTTTTCGTTTGATCTGACGAAAGAGTTTAGCCGATTGCGGCGGCTTTCACATCTTCGTCGATGTAGGGCAGATACTGTTCGAAGTTGTCTGCGAACATCTGAACCAGTTTGGCGGCCTGCTTGTCGTAGGCGTCCTGATCGTCCCAAGTGCGGCGCGGGTCCAGCAGAACTTCGGCAACGCCGGGCACGGCGACCGGCACGTCAAAGCCAAAGTTGCTGTCCTTGCGGAACTCGACCTCTGCCAGCGAGCCGTCCAGCGCGGCAGTCAGCAGGCCGCGGGTCGCCTTGATCGGCATCCGCGAACCGATGCCATAGGCACCACCGGTCCAGCCAGTGTTCACCAGCCAGCAGGTTGCGCCATGCTGGGCGATCTTGTCACGCAGCAGGTTGCCGTAGACCTCGGGGCGGCGCGGCATGAAGGGCGCGCCGAAGCAGGTGGAGAAGGTCGGCTCCGGCTCGGTCACGCCGCGCTCGGTGCCGGCCACCTTGGAGGTGAAGCCCGAAAGGAAGTGATACATCGCCTGCGCCGGGGTCAGACGTGCAATCGGAGGCAGCACACCGAAGGCATCGCAGGTCAGCATGATGATGTTCTTGGGGTGACCACCGCGGGCGGTGCCGGATGCGTTGGAGATATACTCCAGCGGATAGGCGCAGCGCATGTTGGCGGTCAGGCTGTCATCGTCGAAGTCGAGCTCAAAGGTCTCGGGATCGAAGACCATGTTTTCGATCACGGTGCCGAATTTCTCGGTAGTGGCGTAGATTTCCGGCTCTGCCTCGGGGTTCAGGTTGATGGTCTTGGCATAGCAGCCGCCTTCGAAGTTGAAGGTGCCGTTGTCGGCCCAGCCATGTTCGTCATCACCGATCAGCACGCGGTCCGGGTCGGCGGACAGGGTGGTCTTGCCGGTGCCGGACAGGCCAAAGAACACGGCGGCGTCGACCGGGTTGCCCTTGGCGTGGTTGGCCGAGCAGTGCATCGGCATGATGCCTTTTTCCGGCAGCAGGTAGTTCAGCAGGGTGAAGACCGATTTCTTGTTCTCGCCCGCGTATTCGGTGCCGCCGATCAGGATCAGCTTCTTGTCGAAGTTCAGCGCGATCACGGTTTCGCTGCGGCAGTTGTGCTTGGCCGGGTCAGCCTGGAAGCTGGGGCAGTTGATGATGGTGAAATCGGCCATGAACTCGTCCAGATCCTCGCGGTCGGGACGGCGCAGCAGGTGGCGGATGAACAGGCTGTGCCAGGCAAGTTCGGTCACCATGCGCACGTTGATCGCGTGGGCGGGGTCCGCACCGCCAACCAGATCTTGCACGAAATAGTCGCGACCCTTCATGTGCTCCAACATGTCGGCATAAAGCGCGTCAAAGCCTTCGGGGCTCATCTCGGCGTTGTTTTCCCACCAGATAGTGTCTGCAACCGTTTCGGTCTTGACCACGTGCTTGTCCTTGGGGGAGCGACCGGTGAATTTGCCGGTGGTCACGAGAAAGGCGCCGCCGTTGCCCAGTGTGCCTTCATCCCGTTTCAGCGCCGCTTCGATCAGCGCGGGCTCCATCAGGTTGTAATGGACATTGCCCAGACCCTCGATACCTTGATCTTCGAGGCGGAATTGTGGGTTCACCCGTCCTGATGCCATGTGTTCTTTCTCCTGTGGCGGCTGCTTGAAGCCGCATACATCTAAAGCCGCGCCGTGGGGCAATTCACCGGTAGCGACACCGGTGAGCCGGGTCTTAACATGACGTTTTGCACGGTGAACAGGACGCTTTGGCGCAGTTAGCGCCATCAAGTGAACGTTTAGCGCAACCATTTTTTTTGTCGCCAAAAGGAAGCGCTTTCTTCAGTGAGTGCTAAGACATTTTTGCCTTAATTGCGGCCCAAAGGTGCCGTGATTCGCCAATGGGGATTGATTCGCAGCCTGAGAAGGGCGATTAAGGAATGTAAAAAGCGAAAAGCTGAGCAGTGATTTAGGGGCGCATTCAATGTCAAAGATTGCTTTGGTGGACGACGACAGAAACATCCTGACTTCGGTGGCTATGACGCTGGAGGCAGAAGGGTTCGAGGTCGAAACCTACAACGACGGTCAGGCCGCCCTGGATGCTTTTAACAAGAAGCTTCCGGATATGGCCGTGCTGGACATCAAGATGCCGCGCATGGACGGCATGGATCTGCTGCAGCGTCTGCGGCAGAAATCGCAGATGCCGGTGATCTTCCTCACCTCCAAGGACGATGAGATCGACGAGGTTCTCGGTCTGCGCATGGGGGCGGATGACTACGTCAAGAAACCGTTTTCGCAACGCCTGCTGGTCGAACGCATCCGTGCCCTGCTGCGGCGCCAGGAAGCGATCAACGGCGACGCGGTAGAAGGCGCTGCGGTTACAGAGACCAAGGTCATGGAGCGCGGCAACCTACGTATGGACCCGCTGCGTCATGCGGTCAGCTGGAAGGGCAAGGATGTCTCGCTCACCGTGACCGAGTTCCTCCTGCTGCAGGCGCTGGCACAGCGGCCCGGTTTCGTCAAAAGCCGCGATCAGCTGATGGATGTGGCCTATGACGATCAGGTCTATGTGGATGACCGCACCATCGATAGCCACATCAAACGCCTGCGCAAAAAGATGCGCAGCGCGGATTCCGACTTTGCGGCGATCGAGACGCTGTATGGGATCGGTTACCGCTACAACGAAGAGTAAGAGTCAGATCCGGTTTGGGGAGGCAGGGGGATATGCGCGATACCGGCAGCACACTGCCACCATCCGGTGAGGATGTGGTTCTGGGCGACGATTGGGTCGCTCCAGAGCAAACCGTGACGGAAGAGATGCAGGTGCGCCGGGCCAGCCGCGGGGTGTTTTCACTCAAGAGCTCACCTTTGACCCGCAAGATCATCACCTTCAACCTGATCGCGCTGATTATCCTTGTCGCCGGGATTCTCTACCTCAACTCCTCGCGCCAGAGCCTGGTTCGGCAAAAGGCAGGTGCGCTGGTTTCCGAAGCGACCCTGATCGCCAATGTGTTTGAAGCCAAGCTGCCTGCGGAGGGCGGCGTCAGCTTTGCCACCGGTGACGGCATCGATGCCGAGGGCACCCTGTCCGGCATCAGTCTGCGGGGCGGGGTCGAAGCTATGGTATTCGATGCCAGTGGCACCCTGATCGCCAGCGTCACAGGCGTTGCGCGCTCGGATGCGCTGAATGCTCTGAATGAAAATCAAAAGGGTAAAACTCTTATCTCCGACGGGCTGTCGGCGCTGTGGTCGGCGGCGGGCAGTGTGTTCAAATCCGGGGAGGAGGCCACCGATTCGGGTCTCACGCTCGAGGCGCAATTGGGCAGGTTGGCGGAGCACGCCCTTGGCGCCGGGGCAACGGTTGATACTGCCGTAGATACCAAGGGCGGTACGGTCTTTTCGGCGGCGGCGCCGATCCTTCAGAGCGGCGAGGCGATCGGGGTGGTGGCCCTGGCCTCTCCCATCGGAGAAATCGACGCGCTGGTGCGTGGCGAGCGCGAGCGCGTGTTGCAGATGTTCGTCGTGGCGCTGCTGGTTTCCGTCGGGCTCAGCCTGGTTCTTGCCTCGACCATAGCCAATCCTCTTGCCGATCTGGCAGAGGCTGCCGAAAGCGGGCGCGACCGTGATGCCCGAAAAAGTCACCCCGGCCGGGTACGTATCCCGGACCTGTCTGCACGGCCTGACGAGATTGGTCGTCTCAGCCGGGCGCTGCGCGGAATGGTAAAAGCGCTCTACAGTCGCATCGATAGTAACGAACAATTTGCAGCTGATGTGGCACATGAGATCAAGAATCCCTTGGCGAGTCTGCAATCTGCAGTCGGGACCTTGCGGATGGTAAAGCGCGAAGACCAACGGGAGAAGCTTATGGAAGTGATCGAACACGACGTGCGCCGCCTTGACCGGCTGGTGAGCGATATCTCGAATGCTTCCCGACTGGATGCCGAACTGGTCAAGGAAGAAGAAGAAGAATTCGACCTCCTGACCATGCTGGGCAATCTCAACCAGTTCCTTGGCGAAGATGCCCGCTCCAAGGGGATCGACTATATCGCCGACTTGCCGCCGCAACCGATCATGCTTCAGGGACTTGAGGCGCGTCTGGCGCAGGTGTTCGTCAACCTGATCACCAATGCGATTTCCTTTTGCGAGGACGGCGATGCGATCCGTGTCTGGGCGCGACGCCGGGCCAATCGGGTGCTGATTGTGGTCGAGGACACCGGCCCGGGCATTCCCGAACAGGCGCTATCGAACATTTTTAAACGCTTCTACTCACAGCGCCCGGAAGAGCATTTTGGCAATAACTCCGGCCTTGGACTGGCGATTTCAAAGCAGATCGTCGAAGCGCATGGCGGTGTGATCTGGGCCGAGAATATCCGGCCGACCGAAGCCGACATCACCTCTGAACCGCTGGGTGCGCGGTTTGTGGTCGGCCTGCCGGTGTGATCCTCTTGTGATGGTCCTGTGATGGTGCAGGACCTTAGCCATTGTATACATGCCTCCTGTGTAGCGCTTGACGGGCGTGGCCTCCTGATCCGGGGGGCTTCCGGCAGTGGGAAATCGGCGCTGTCCCTGCAACTGATGGCCTATGGAGCGCAGCTGGTCGCGGACGACCGGGTTTTGCTCACGCTCAATGGTGGATCTGTCGTGGCGCGGCCGCCCAAGGCAACCGCAGGCCTGATCGAAGCGCGCGGTCTGGGCATCCTGCACGCGGAAAACACCGCTCAGGCGGCTGTCTGTGCCATTGTGGACTTGGACCGGCTTGCAGACGGGCGGCTTCCGGCCCAGTCTGCCGAAACGATTCTGGGGCTGGATCTTCCCGTGATACACCGCGTGGAGGCAACGCATTTCGCTCCAGCCCTGTTGCAGTATTTGAAATGTGGAGCCCTGAACCCTGATGCCTGACGTCGATCCCGATGCACAGCCGATCGTTCTGGTCACCGGTCCGTCCGGCGCCGGGCGCACCACGGCGATCAATGTGCTGGAGGATCTGGGGTTCGAGGCGATTGACAACCTGCCGCTGCGGCTGCTGCCGATCCTGATCGAGGCGGCAGGGGTGAGCGCGCCAATGGCGTTGGGGCTGGACAGCCGCAACCGGGATTTCGCTCCGGGTGCCCTTCTCGACATGATTGAAATGCTGGCGGCGCGGCAGGACGCGGAGCTGACGGTTCTTTATCTGGATGCCCGTCCCGATGTTCTGTTGCGGCGTTATTCGGAAACACGGCGCAGGCACCCACTGGCCCCGGCAGAAACGCCCGAGGTTGGCGTGGCGCGGGAGCAGGACCTGATGGCGCCAATTCGAGAACGCGCGGATATGCTGCTCGACACCTCCGAAATGAATGTGCACCAACTGAAGGCCGAGATTGAACATTGGTTCGCGCCGGATGGGCGGTCGCTGGCCCTGTCCGTACAAAGTTTTTCCTACAAACGCGGTGTGCCGCGCAGCGTCGATCTGGTCTTTGATTGCCGGTTCCTGGCGAACCCCTATTGGGAAGAGGCACTGCGGTCGCTGAATGGCCGCGACGCTGCGGTTCAGGACTATGTAAAACAGGACCCGCTGTATGACGGGTTCATGGCGCGGGTGGTGGATATGGTACGGTTTTTGTTGCCCGCCTTTCGCAGCGAAGGGAAATCGCATCTCTCCATCGCCTTTGGCTGTACCGGTGGGCAACATCGTTCGGTGACCCTGGCAGAAACCCTGGCTAAGACCCTTGCGGAAGACGGGCAGCAGGTGTCAATTAGACATCGCGAGCTGCAGCGCTAACAGCGGAACGGAGAGGCCGGGTTGATCGGGATTGTTATTGTCGCGCATGGGGGGCTGGCCAGAGAGTATCTGGCCGCCGTTGAGCATGTGGTTGGCGAGCAGCCGAACCTGCGTGCGATTACCATTGCACCTGACGATGACCGTGACGACAAACAGCGCGAAATTTGTATTGCCGCCGACGATGTGGACACCGGCGATGGCGTTGTGATCGTCACCGATCTGTTTGGTGGCTCTCCGTCCAATCTCAGCCTACGGGCCTGTGCGCCCACGGATCGGCGCATCCTTTACGGCGCCAATCTTCCGATGCTGATCAAGCTGGCAAAATCCCGCCACCTGCCGGTTGCCGATGCCGTGCGCCAGGCGATGGAGGCGGGTCGCAAATACATCAACTCGCAGAACATTAACCCCGCAGGGGAGTAAGACACTTCAATGGCAGTTAAAACGCTGAAGATCATAAATGAAAAAGGCCTGCATGCGCGTGCCTCCGCAAAGCTGGTCGAAGTGGTCGAAGGCTTTGATGCCACGGCTGAGGTTTCAAAGGACGGTCTGTCAGCTTCCGGCGACAGTATCATGGGGCTTTTGATGTTGGCAGCCTCGAAAGGAACGACTATTGACGTCGATACTTCGGGGCCGGACGCAGAGGCTCTGGCAGAGGCTTTGGAGGCTCTTGTCGCCGACAAATTCGGCGAAGGATACTGAAGGGCACAAGCACCTGTGGAAGACGGGAAGGGCAAAGTGGCGGATACGGCGCATGACCATGACGGCGGCCTGAAGGCAGAGTCGGAGACGGGCGAGGTCTATGACCGGCGCACCCTGACCTATGCCAATTCCTTTGACGACCGCTGGACCTCGCTTGCCATCCGCGCCATCGAATGGTTCACCGGCAAGCTGACCATTCTGCGCATGGTCAAGAAGTTCGAAAAGCAGAATGCCCAGTACCGCGGCCAGAAATTCTGGCGCGGCGCGCTGAACGTGATGGGGATCGATCTGCTTACGCCCGAAGAGCAGATCCGTAACATTCCCGCCGAAGGTCCGGTTGTGATCGTGGCGAACCACCCGCACGGAATGGTCGATGGCATGATCTTTGCTGACCTGATTGGTCGCATCCGGCTTGATTACCGAATTCTGACGCGCTCGGTCCTGACGGGGCTTGATGAGGCGGCGACCTCCTTCATGATCCCGGTGCCGTTCCCCCATGACCCTGAAGCGCAGCGCAAGATGGTGGAAATGCGAGCGAAGACCATGGCTCATTTAAAGGAAGGCGGCGTTGTGGCGCTGTTCCCCTCGGGTGTGGTGATGTCGTCGGACAGCTGGTTTGGCCCTGCTATCGAGCAGGAGTGGAACGTGTTCACCGCGCAGCTGATCCGCCGTTCTGGCGCGCGTGTGGTTCCGATCTTCTTCCCGGGGTCGAATTCGCGCTGGTATCAGATTGCCTGCCGGATCTCTCCGATCCTGCGTCAGGGGCTGCTGCTGCATGAAATCGTGCGCTCCTGCAATAAGCCGCAGGCGCCAGTGGTCGGAGAGCCGCTGACGGATGCGCAGATGGAGCGGTTGCACAGCGATCCGCGCGGCTTCATGGCATGGCTGCGGGAGCATACCCTGTCGCTGGGCAGTGAAACTCCGACTGACGACAAGTAATCCGCTTTCTGCAATGATGGATGCGCTACAGGACGCGCTGCAGCGGCTTGACCGCTGCGGGGCAGGCCCTTGGATAGGGCCGTCGCCGCAGCAGTCTGTAAAGCCCGGTGATCAGCGCGTCGGAACTGGCGTTTCCCCGCGATAGTCATAGAACCCGCGCTGTGTCTTGCGGCCCAGCCAGCCAGCCTCGACATATTTGGTCAGCAGCGGGCAGGGGCGGTATTTGGTGTCGGCCAGCCCGTCGTGCAGCACGTTCATGATGGCAAGACAGGTGTCCAGGCCGATGAAGTCTGCCAGTTCCAGCGGCCCCATCGGATGGTTGGCGCCCAGCTTCATCGATTCGTCGATGGATTTCACCGAACCAACCCCTTCATAGAGGGTGTAGACGGCTTCGTTGATCATCGGCATCAGGATCCGATTGACGATGAAGGCGGGGAAATCTTCGGCGCTGGCGGCGGTCTTGCCCAGACGCTCCACCACGGTCTGACATGCCGTGAAGGTCTCCTCGTCGGTGGCAATACCGCGGATCAATTCGACCAGCTGCATCACTGGCACCGGGTTCATGAAGTGGAAGCCCATGAAACGTTCAGGGCGGTCGGTGCGACTCGCCAGACGGGTGATCGAGATAGACGAGGTGTTCGAGGTGAGAATCGTATGCGGCTGCAGATGCGGTTGCAGATCTTCAAAGATCGCCTGCTTGATGGTTTCACGCTCTGTTGCCGCTTCGATGACCAGATCGGTGGCCCCGATATCGGGCAGAGCCAGCGTCGGAGTGATGCGCGCAAGGGCGGCATTCATGTCCTCTTCGCTGATCTTGCCGCGACTGGCCTGCCGGGCCAGGTTCTTCTGGATCGCACTCACGGCGCCATCCAATGCGGTCTGATTTACATCATTGATAACAACGTCATAACCCGCAACGGCCATGACATGGGCAATGCCGTTGCCCATCTGTCCCGCTCCGATTACGCCGATTTTTTTGACTTCCATGCCGATGGCTCCCTGGCTGCCTGCCGGGTGATCTTATCGGTCGTTTCGGGGGGGGCACAAGGCTGGCGCAGGGGTATTTTAACCAAATTTGAGCTTTAGGAAATTTGCAAGTTTTCAGGCTCAAAGTGAGTATCGGGTGAAAAATTGGTGGGACTATGAGTTACGAACTCCAAAGCGTTTCGACGCTTTCGGGTGGAACATGTTGCTATGCAGGCTCAAGGCTGCAGGTACGTGGACCCGAACGCGACTTGAATAAACCTTATATCGCATTTCTGGGCGGAACAGAGGTGTTTGGTCGCTTTGTGGCTGAGCCGTTTCCCGCCGTGGCCGAATCCCTGCTGGATGTGCCATGCGTCAACCTTGGTGGTGTGAACGCGGGGCTGGACAGTTTCATGAGCGATGACAGCCTGATGAAGGTGGCTAAGGAATCAGATATCGCCGTCTTCCAGCTTCTGGGCGCCCAGAACCTGTCGAACAAATATTACCGGGTGCATCCGCGCCGGAATGACCGGTTCCTGCAAGCCCGCCCTGAACTGAAGGCCCTTTATCCGGAAGTGGATTTCACCGAGTTTCATTTCAACAAGCATCTGCTGACCGAGCTCAAAAACGTCTCTGAGGAGCGGTTTGAAACCCTCTGCCTGCATCTGCAATCTGTGTGGGTCAGTCGCATGGGTGATCTCATCACTGCGATGGACGGACGGTTGGTGCTGCTGTGGCTGCGCTATAATCTGGGTGGTGTGGGAATGTTCGGACGTGAACCGGTCCTGGTCGATCAGGCGATGGTCGATTCTCTGAGGCCCTTGGTCAATGGGGTGGTAGAGCTCCCCGTTGCCACCGCAGGGTTGGCGAATGACGTCATGGGCATGGACATGGGGCCGCTCGACCTGCCGACGGCACGCCATATGCTGGGGCCGAAGGAACACAACCGGATTGGATGCGCCACGGCTGAGAAGCTGCAGGGTATCCTGGGGCAGCGCAAAGCAGCGGGCTGACCCGCATGTGATAGCTGCCGGTCAGTAGGGTGGCCGACCTGCTGCCTGGTTTTCGAAGTATACAGAACGCAAAAGGCCCGCATCGGATGCGGGCCTTTTTTGATGACATGTGGCTCTGTGTGGCCCGGCGTGTGCCGGGCCGGAGCCAGGGCTTTTAGCCCAGTTTTTCGGTGAGTTCGGGGACGGCCTGGAACAGGTCTGCCACGAGGCCATAATCGGCAACCTGGAAGATCGGTGCCTCTTCGTCCTTGTTGATCGCGACGATGATCTTCGAATCCTTCATGCCCGCCAGGTGCTGGATCGCGCCGGAGATGCCGACCGCGACATAAAGCTCGGGGGCGACGACCTTACCGGTCTGACCCACCTGCCAGTCGTTCGGCGCATAGCCGGAATCGACCGCAGCACGGGACGCACCAACCGCAGCGCCCAGCTTGTCCGCCAGACCTTCGATCAGTTTGAAGTCCTCTTCGGAGCCGACACCGCGACCACCGGAGACAACAACGCCAGCCGAGGTCAGCTCGGGGCGGTCGCTTTCGGCAACCTTGTCTTCGACCCATTCGGACAGGCCGGGGTTCTCGGATGCGCCGGTGGTTTCAACAGCGGCAGAGCCGCCTTCGCCAGCTGCGTCAAAGGTCGAAGTCCGGAAGGAGATGACCTTCTTGGCGTCTTTCGACTTCACGGTCTGGATCGCGTTACCGGCGTAGATCGGACGCTCGAAGGTATCGGCGTCGACAACAGCGGTCACATCCGAGATCACCATCACGTCCAGCAGCGCCGCAACGCGCGGCAGCACGTTCTTGGCATCGGTGGTCGCAGGCGCCACGATGTGGCTGTAATCACCAGCCAGCGACACGATCAGTGCGGCAGTGGGTTCCGCCAGACGGTGACCCAGCGAGGCGTCCTCGGCGACCAGCACCTTGGCCACGCCGTCGATCTTGGCAGCAGCGTCGCCCGCGGCAGCAGCCGATGCACCGGCACAAAGCACGGTCACATCGCCCAGCGCCTTGGAGGCGGAGACAGCCTTGGCGGTGGCGTCCATCGCCAGTTCGCCATTATTCACTTCAGCAAGGAGAAGAACAGCCATTACACAGCCCCCGCTTCTTTGAGTTTCGCAACCAGTTCGTCAACCGAACCGACCATGATGCCAGCCGAGCGGGCCTGCGGTTCGGTGGTGGAGACGATCTCGAGACGCGGGGAGACGTCGACGCCGTAATCGGCAGCGGTTTTCTCGTCCAGCGGCTTTTTCTTGGCCTTCATGATGTTCGGCAGCGAGGCATAGCGCGGCTCGTTGAGGCGCAGGTCCACGGTGACGATGGCGGGCATCTTGACGGAGATGGTCTGCAGACCGCCGTCTACCTCGCGGGTAACCTTGGCGCTGTCGCCGTCGATGTCGACTTCGGAAGCAAAGGTGCCCTGCGACCAGCCCAGCAGTGCGGACAGCATCTGACCGGTGGCGTTCATGTCGTTGTCGATCGCCTGTTTGCCTGCGAGCACCAGACCGGGCTGCTCTTCCTCGACGACCTTGGCGAGGATCTTGGCCACGGCCAGAGGCTCGATATCGGTGTGCACGTCATCGGCGGCGACAACCAGGATGGCGCGGTCTGCGCCCATGGCCAGCGCGGTGCGCAGGGTTTCCTGTGCCTGTTTTACGCCGATCGAGACCGCAACGACCTCATCCGCCTTACCGGCTTCTTTCAGGCGAATGGCCTCTTCGACGGCGATTTCGTCAAAGGGGTTCATCGACATTTTGACGTTGGCGAGATCGACACCGCTTCCGTCCGCTTTCACGCGGACCTTCACGTTATAGTCAATCACGCGTTTGACAGGCACGAGTACCTTCATTTTGCGTTCTCTCCTTAACAAACGGCCTGCCGTGGGGACGGCGGGCCTCCATGCTCTCGCGCCGTTGATACCGGGTCAGTGGTGCGGGCAACAGTGAAAAATCGTCATGTTAGCGGCCCCGGACGTCGCGTCCGCGTGTTTGGCGCATCATTTTTGCAAGAATGTTTCGCAAGCGCCCCTGCCTGCCGCCACGGCAGATTTCCACCCCGGCGTTGTCGCCGGGGCATGTCTTGGGCCCCTGCGATTCGCAGAGGCGATGATCCGGGGGTCAGCGGTTGGCGCCCGGAACCCAGAGCACATCCAGATCGCCATTGTCATTGGCGGCGCGGGAGGCGACGAAAAACCAGTCGGACAGGCGGTTGAGATATTTGACCGCTGCCGGATTCACGTCTTCTTCGGTGGCAAGCTCGGTGGCCAGGCGTTCAGCGCGGCGCGCCACGGTGCGGCAGACGTGCAGATGGGCAGCCAGTTTCGACCCGCCTGGCAAAACAAAACTGCGCAGCGGCGCCAGCTCTTTGTTCATCACATCGATCTCGGCCTCGAGCCGGTCGACCTGACTGGGCACCATGCGCAGCGGCGGGTATTCCGATTCGCCGTCCTTATCCATGTCCGGGCGGCAAAGGTCGGCCCCCAGATCGAAAAGGTCGTTCTGGATGCGGGCAAGGGCGGCATCCATTTCACCTGAGGCCTCAAGACGGGCAACGCCGACAAAGGCGTTCAACTCGTCCGAGGTGCCATAGGCGGTGACCCGGGCCGAATGTTTCGCAACCCGGTCACCATTGCCCAGAGCCGTATCGCCCTTGTCACCGGTGCGGGTGTAAATCTTGTTCAGAACAACCATGATTTCTTATCCTCCCTGATTGCGCAGGTAGACATAGGCGGCCACCAGTACAACGGCAATGAACTGGAACAGCAGCCGGAGGCGCATCATCTTGTTGCCGTACTTGTGGTTGAAGGCGCCGCCTTTACCAAAGCCACCAAGGCCGATCACCAGAACGATCACCACGGCCGCCATGGCCAGGATGGCCAGAATATAGAGCGGATCACCCATTGCTCTTGCTCCTTAGCATTTGCGTTGCCCCGGTCTATCGCCTGCATGGGCGGATGGCGACCGCGAATCAGCTATCTAAGCCGCGCCAGGATGCGGTCAATTGACCGGGTTGGCAAAATCCGGCGCAGGAAGCCCGCGATATGGGTCGGCGTGGTTACGTAATAGCGCGGGCGGGGGCGAGGCGACTCGCAGGCATGGATCAGTTTCGCCGTCACCGCCGAGGCCGGGAGTTCGAACCGGTCGGGGCCTTTGCTTTCGTAAAGCCGTTTCAGCAGGCTCTCCTCATAACGGGCGCGCAGGGGTGAGGCGCGCCAATCCACGTAGCGTTCGAAATGCGGGATAGAGTTTTCGCGAATCTTCGATGTCACTGGGCCGGGCTCGATCAGGATCACATGGATGTTGGTGTCCGTCAGTTCGATCCGGAGCGTATCCGTCAGCCCTTCGATGGCGTATTTGGTTGCCACATAGGCGCCGCGCCACGGGAAGGTCACCAGACCCAGAATGGACGAGTTCTGCACGATGCGCCCATGGCCTTGCGCCCGCATCACCGGCAGCACCTGGCGTGTCAGCTCGTGCCAGCCAAAGAAATTGCTTTCGAAGATGTCACGCAGCGCCTCGGTCGGCAGATCCTCGACTGCGCCGGGCAGCCCGTGCGCGCCGTTGTTGAACAACACATCAAGGCCCCCGCCGGTTGCGGTCAGCACCTGCTTCAGCCCGTCCGTGATGGTGTCTGGCCGGGTGTAGTCGATCAGCGGGCTGTCAAAACCTTCATCGCGCATCCGGTCGCAGTCTTGCTGCCGGCGGCAGGAGGCAAAGACCCGCCAGCCACGATCCCGCATGCCGCGCGCCGCATCCAGTCCGATGCCCGAAGAACAGCCCGTAATCAGGATGGTTTTTTGCATATTGCCCCCATTGCATCTGCGCGGGGGATACCCGCGCCAGCGCAGTTATGGGGCCTTTTGACTCACCAGTGAAGCGGCGATCCAGCCAAAATGTTCATTGTCCGGGGTGCGCAGATGCAGCCAGCCGGTGCCGCTGTCCCCGATCACGATCACTTCGTCTCCAGCCAGCAGGCGGGTGATGATCGGATAGGCGGTGCCCGGCCCCTGCCGCATATTGACCCGCGCGGCCCGGATGCTGCGTTTGTCCGTTGCGGGGTCTTCCGTCAGCCCGGGGGCAAGCAAAGCCGTGCCTGGCGCCGGGGGTTGGTTGGTGGCGGCCGCCAGGGGCGTCTGAGTTGTGCCTAGACCTTGCAAGCCGAGTTGCATCCCGCCGCCAAGGCCCTCTTCAAGCGAGGCAAGTTCCATTCCTCCGGTGTCCAGCCCGGCGGAGATCACCCGCGCCGCAGAGGTCCGTGATGTAACGAACGGTGGGGTGCCCGGGGAGCTGTCGGTCTCGCGGGGGGAGGTGGCGCTGGACGCGGCTGTGCCATCCTTGGCAGCGGCCTCTTGGGCGCCCTGATTGGGGGATAAATTGGGGGATAGGCCCTGCTGGCCAGCGGCACGTGCCTGCGCCAGGGCCTTGTGTCGCTGATCAAGAGAGGTCCGGGTCACCAGAGAGCTTGCGGTGACGGTTATCTCATTGCGGGTTGTTGCGGGTTTGGCCGGGCTGTCTGCGGGGTCCGTGGCCGCGCTCTTTTCCACCACAGGCCGTTGCGGCGGCGTAAAATCCGCCCCGCCGCTGAGCTCATAGAACCCCCAGCCAAGGAAGGCAAAAGACGCCAGAACAAAGCGCGACATGGCGTGGTCCCCCGGAGAATAGCAATATTTAACGACAGCCCGAGGCAGATGCCCCTGCGGCATCGTTCGTGGGCGGTGGCGGCCGAATCCTGCTGTTCGACCCTGTGGCACTGACGCCAGAACATTAGGCTGCGCGGGTTTAAGCCTAGGTGAAAAAGGATCGTAAACACAGGGGAGAGTCCGATTTCTTCTCCCCCAAGTGGTGCCATGGGAGAAAATCCGGGCTGGGGGAGGACAACGCGCCGCTTTACCGCGGCACATGGGGGCAGTATTACCACGGAATGAGTGACTTGGTAGAAGACCCCGACCTCCCCTCCGCGCCGCAGAACGGCGAAGTGCTGGAACCGCTGCGCCGCGCCATTGGCGAGCGTTACCTGACCTATGCGCTGAGCACGATCATGCACCGGGCGCTGCCCGATGCGCGTGACGGGCTGAAGCCGGTGCATCGGCGCATTCTTTATGCGATGAACCGGTTGCGGTTGAATTCGACCGGAGGCTTTCTGAAATCAGCGAAGATTTCCGGCGACACCATGGGGGATTTCCACCCCCACGGCGACGCGGCGATCTATGATGCGATGGCGCGTCTGGCGCAGGATTTCAACGTTCGCTACCCGCTTGTCGACGGTCAGGGCAACTTCGGCAATATCGATGGCGATAACCCGGCGGCCTCGCGCTACACCGAGGCGCGCATGACTTTTGTCGCCGAGGCGATGCTGGACGGTCTGAACGAGGATGCCGTCGATTTTCGCGACAACTACGATGGCCGCCTGACCGAACCGGCGGTTTTGCCTGCGACCTTCCCGAACATTCTGGCCAATGGCGCCAGCGGCATTGCCGTGGGTATGGCGACCAATATTCCGCCGCATAACATTGCCGAGCTGATCGACGCCTGTATCCACCTGATCAAGGCGCCGGGCGCCGATGATGATACTCTGCTGAAATATGTGCCGGGGCCGGACTTCCCGACTGGCGGCGTGATCGTCGAGCCACAGGAAAACATCGCTAAGGCCTATCGCACCGGGCGTGGCTCCTTCCGGCTGCGCGCTACCCATGAGGTCGAGGACCTTGGCCGGGGTCAGTGGCAGATCGTGGTCACGGAAATCCCCTATCAGGTTCAGAAATCCAAGCTGATCGAAAAAATCGCCGAGCTGATCCAGACCAAGAAGGTGCCGATTCTCGGCGATGTGCGGGACGAGAGTGCCGATGACATTCGCATCGTGCTGGAGCCGCGCTCCAAGAACGTCGACCCCGATGTGCTGATGGGCATGCTCTATCGCAACTCCGATCTGGAGCTGCGCTTCTCGCTTAACATGAACGTGCTGATCGACGGGGTCACGCCCAAGGTCTGCTCGATGAAAGAGGTACTGCGCGCCTTTCTTGATCACCGCCGCGACGTGCTGCAGCGCCGCTCGCGCCACCGGATGGCCAAGATCGACCACCGGCTGGAGGTTCTGGACGGTTTCATCATCGCCTTCCTCAACCTCGATCGGGTGATCGACATCATCCGCTATGATGAGGACCCCAAGGCCGCTCTGATGCGGGAGGATTGGTCGAAGGATCACCCTCGTGCCTATGACGAGGCGGACTACAAAACACCCGGTGTAGGCACCGGAGAGCTGTCCGAGGTTCAGGCCGAGGCGATTCTCAACATGCGGCTGCGCTCTTTGCGCAAGCTGGAAGAGATCGAGCTGACCCGGGAACGCGATGTCCTGCGCGAGGAACGCGCCGGGCTGGTGGAACTTTTGGGGTCGGAAGAGCTGCAATGGACCCGGATTACCGAACAGCTGCGGGAAACCAAGAAGCAGTTCGGCAAGAACTACGAAGGCGGCGCGCGACGTACCCGGTTCGCTGAGGCGGGAGAAGTTGAGGAAGTGCCGCTGGAGGCAATGATCGACCGCGAACCGATCACCGTTGTCTGTTCGCAGATGGGCTGGATCCGGGCCATGACTGGCCATATCGACCTGAACCGTGAATTGAAGTTCAAGGACGGCGACGGGCCACGTTTTATCTTCCATGCGGAAACCACCGACCGGCTTTTGGTCTTTGGCAGCAACGGACGGTTCTATACGGTCAGCGCTGCGACCCTGCCCGGTGGCCGTGGCATGGGGGAACCGGTGCGCCTGATGGTGGACCTGCCCAACGAGGTTGAGATCGTCGATATCCTGATCCACAACCCCGAAGGACGGCTGCTGGTCGCCTCTTCTGCGGGCAACGGGTTCATCTGCTCCGAAAAGGACATCGTGGCCCAGACGCGCGGCGGCAAGCAGGTGTTGAACGTCAAGGACGACGAACAGGCGCGAATCTGTGTGCCTGTCACCGGCGATCACGTGGCCGTGGTGTCGGAAAACGGCAAATTCCTGGTCTTCTCGGTCGAGGAAATGCCGGAACTGTCCCGCGGCAAGGGCGTGCGCCTGCAAAAGTACAATATGGCGCGCGGCAAGCAGGGCTCGCTGGAACTGGACGGTGGGCTCAGCGATGTGACCACCTTCAACTGGGACGATGGCCTGAGCTGGGAAATGGGCGGCGGCAAGACCCGCCATGAAACGGACCTGAGCCAATGGCTGGGCAAACGCGCCGGTGTCGGCAAGCGTCCGCCCTATGGCTTCCCGCGGAACTATAAATTCAAGTGATGGTGCGGGGCGCGGAAAATCTGTGCCCCCTTTGCCACCTGCCGTCGGTGTTGCTGACGCGCGTCTTTACCGGCGCGCGCGGCTCTGCCTATCTGTGCGCGACCGGCCTCATACACCAGCTTCATACAAGGGAAATGGAATGACCCGACTTCTTGCCTTTCTGGGCCTTCTTGCGCTGCTTTCGGCCTGCACTGAAACGCTGCTGGACGAACCTCCCGAGGATCTGGGTGCCTTCCGGGTGCGGGTTGCCCATGTTTATACCGAAAAAGCGCTGAAATGGCCGATGTCCCGCGCTGCGGAGCAATCGGAGTGGATCGAGCCGATGAAAACAGCGCTGGAAGCCCGCCTGCGCCGCTATGACGGGCCGCAGGAGTACGACGTTGCCGTGACCCTTGAGGGCTTCATGCTGGCGCCGCCGGGGGTGCCGGTGCTGTTCAATCCCAAAAGCGTTGCGGTTGTGAATGTCTTTGTCTACGACGTGGAAAAAGAAGAGTTCCTTGCCGACAAGCATCAGATGGAGATCTTCGAGGACACCACAGGCGAAAGCGCGATTGTCGGCTCGGGCCACAGCCGGACCAAGGAAGAACAGATCGCCGGATTGTCGCTGAATATCGCCGATGCGGTGGAAGAATGGATGGCCGAACAGCACAAGGAAAACGGCTGGTTCGATCTGCGGGCCGAGGCCGCTGAGTAGGGCATTGCCCCGCTCCGGGGTGCGAAACCACATCAATCTGGACGAAGTTTGCCAAATCCACGACTGTCAAGCAGGAACGGGTTGATTTTTGCGCGTAAACCAAATAATCGGCGCGCGCAGAGGAAACCGGGTCGCATAGGGACCCCACATTTCAAAAGGGCGCCAAGAGAATGGCTAAGGAAAAGTTTGAGCGTAATAAACCGCACGTCAACATCGGCACCGTTGGCCACGTTGACCACGGCAAAACCACGCTGACCGCAGCGATCACCAAATACTTCGGTGACTTCAAAGCCTACGACCAGATCGACGGCGCACCGGAAGAAAAAGCCCGCGGCATCACCATCTCGACCGCCCACGTGGAATACGAGACCGAGAACCGCCACTACGCCCACGTCGACTGCCCCGGCCACGCTGACTATGTGAAAAACATGATCACCGGTGCGGCGCAGATGGACGGCGCGATCCTGGTTGTGAACGCAGCTGACGGCCCGATGCCGCAGACCCGCGAGCACATCCTGCTGGCGCGTCAGGTTGGCGTTCCGGCGCTGGTCGTGTTCATGAACAAGGTTGACCAGGTCGACGACGAAGAGCTGCTCGAGCTCGTCGAGATGGAAATCCGCGAACTGCTGTCTTCCTACGACTTCCCGGGCGACGATATCCCGATCATCGCAGGTTCCGCTCTGGCGGCGATGGAAGGCCGTGACCCGGAAATCGGCGAAAACAAAATCAAGGAACTGATGGCGGCTGTGGATGAGTACATCCCGACCCCCGAGCGTGCCGTTGACCTGCCGTTCCTGATGCCGATCGAAGACGTGTTCTCGATCTCCGGTCGTGGTACCGTTGTGACCGGCCGTGTTGAGCGTGGCGTGATCAACGTTGGCGACGAAATCGAAATCGTCGGCATCCACGACACCAAGAAAACCACCTGCACCGGTGTTGAGATGTTCCGCAAGCTGCTGGACCGCGGCGAAGCCGGCGACAACATCGGCGCGCTGCTGCGTGGCGTTGACCGTGACGGCGTTGAGCGTGGTCAGGTTCTGTGTAAGCCGGGCTCCGTGACCCCGCACACCAAATTCGAGGCAGAAGCATATATTCTGACCAAAGAAGAAGGTGGCCGTCACACCCCGTTCTTTGCGAACTACCGTCCGCAGTTCTACTTCCGGACCACCGACGTGACCGGCACCGTAACCCTGCCGGAAGGCACCGAGATGGTGATGCCGGGCGACAACCTGAAGTTCGAAGTTGAACTGATCGCCCCGATCGCGATGGAAGACGGTCTGCGTTTCGCCATCCGTGAAGGCGGCCGCACCGTCGGCGCTGGCGTTGTGTCGAAGATCATCGAGTAATTCGCACTCGCGAATGATCAAACGGAAAGGGCGCCCCAGTGGCGCCCTTTTTCTATGTGCACGGAGCTGAGCAGGACGGGGGCCGCTTCGGCAATGGAATCGTTTGGCCTCAGGCGGATTTGATCGGATCAGGCACGCGCTCGGCGGCCTGGTCTGCCTTGTCGGTAATTTGGTCCAGAGCCTGCTCAAGGCTTTGCCTCAGGGCCTCTGCTTCGTCGTCTGTCGGTTTCTTAGGAACGGTTTCCTGCCATTCCTGACAGATCAGCACACCGCGGGAAAACGGTAGCGGCAGCATCTGCTTGTCCCAGGTGGGCAGCTTCAGGACCTTCTTTTCCGCAAAGGCCACGGTGAAGACCCGGCAGCCGGTCATGCGGGCCCAGGTGATCGGCACGCCCGAGGAAATCCTGGCAGGGCCGCGCGGCCCGTCGGCCGCGATCCCGATGGAACAGCCTTCCTTGGTGCGGCGCAGCACCTCCCGCGACAGGGCAACGTGGCGCTTGTGGCTGGACATCGGGATGGTCTCGAAACCAAGCCGCACCAGGATTTGCCCGGCCAGCCGTCCGGCCCGCGCCGCCGAGGTCAGGGCGCAGATGCGCCCCAGAGAGGTATCGAACAGGTAGGGCGCCATGATCAGCCGCTGATGCCACAGAACAAATATGACCGGCTCGCCGCGTTTGACGCAGGCGTCCATCTCCTCGAAGCCGCTGCGTTGCCAGCGTGAGCTGCGATAAGCGAATCGGACGTAGGCGGCGAACAGCCCCTCAATGGTGCGGTTGAAGCGCGGGCTGTCTGCGATGCGTTTTCTCAGGCTCACGGCAGGGTCCTTTTGGCTCTGTCATAAAGCAGCGGATGGCCCGCTGCCACCCCACAGGGCATGACAAGGCCTGTATGCGGGCGTGACAGCAAAGGGAGAGGAAGAGGAGAGGGACTTTCCCCGCATTTCCGGCCATTTCCCTCTTGCCTCCTGCGCGGTGGTGGCTTAGGAACTGCCGCACCGTAGGGGTATAGCTCAGTTGGTAGAGCGACGGTCTCCAAAACCGTAGGTCGCGGGTTCGAACCCTGCTGCCCCTGCCATTCCAATCAAACGCCAACATAGACGAAGCCAAACCGCTGGCGACCATTTGGTAGTTGGCGTCTGGTGGCAGTTATTGTCTGGCGCCAGGGCTGCTCTGGCTGATCGAGAGCAGCCCTGGCGCCATTCCCGGATCTCGGCTAAGGGCGTGTTCATCCAGAAATGGACCATGCCTTCAAGGCTATGGCCTATAGCTTTCGAGTTGCCTATGAGGCATGCCGGTTTCATTCTGGCCGCTCAAATGGGAGCAAGTGGCCAGATTGGCGGATGGGAGGGGCTGCGAGCCTGAGCCGCAGCTCTACAATTGATGCCACACGCCTCCCGCTGTGAGGCAAAAGCGAACCGGACTATGCGGCCGTACTGACGTTCCGCTTGTTCGAATGACCGACTTCCTGCCGTTCGCCGGGGACGTTTACATGCGCCGGGGGCAGGCCCCGCAAGTGGCGGTCGTAGATCAAGTCGAACCCCTGCTCCAGGTCACGGGTAAAGCCGTCTGTGTCAAAGAGCGGCGATGTCAGACGCCTGCGCATCAATTTGTCGCGAAGTGAGGCAAGAGCGTCCGCATCATTGGCCAGGGTCAATGCCTTTTCTTCGTAGTCGGCTTCGTCCTTGGCAATGAGGTCCGGCAGACCGACCGCATTGACGAGGCTGGCCCCGACGCGGGCGGCGAATTGGCGGCCGGGCATGGTCAGGACTGGCAACCCTGCCCAAAGCGCATCACTGGCAGTGGTGTGGGCGTTGACGGTGAATGTGTCGAGGAACAGATCGGCGGCGCGATGCCGGGCAAGGTGTTCTGCGTGTGGCATGCGGGGGGCAAAGATCAGGCGGTCCGGATCAACGCCGCGCGCATGCGCTTCGCGGCGCAGGTTTTCCATCGAGACAGCGCCGGTATCCAGCAGCCAAAGAACGCTGTCAGGCGTCTGGTCGAGGAGCCGCATCCAGATATCGTATTCGCGCGGTGTAATCTTGTAGCTGTTGTTGAAGCAACAAAAGACAGTGCCCGTATCCGGCAGCCCACAGTCGCGCCGGGTGAACTGTTTGCTGGAAATTTCCCGATCCTGATCATTCACCTGATAGCTGTGTGGCATGCGGATCAGGTGCTCTTCGTAGAAACGCTCGCTGCCGGGTGGGCAGGTCATTGCATCGCCGATCAGGTAGTCGAAGGCGGTGCTGCCCATGGTACCGGGATAGCCGAGGTAGGACACATGCAGCGGTGCCAGTCGGTTTGCGAACAACTCGGTTCGGGTGTCACCGGTATAGCCTTTGAGGTCGACGGCGATGTCCAGTTCGTCTGCCTGGACTGCTGAAACCAGCTGATCGTCGGGCATACCTGCAACATCCCGGAATTGCGCGACACTGCGGGCCACACGCTCCTGTTCACTGTCTGCAGGAGCGGAGCCATAGGAATAGGCAGTGATGTGAAAGCGACTGCTGTCATGTCGTGAGAACAGTCCACCCATAAGGTGCATGGTTGCGTGGCTGTGGAAATCAGATGAGAAATAGCCGATGCGCAGTTTTTGCGGTCTTTTCGCGGGCCGGGCAGGTGTTGTGTCGGAGCGGCCCGCAAAATGCGCGTTGGCATAGGCCTGGGTTCGTAGTCGCAACAGGTCCGGGTTGTCTTCGAGCGTCATCATAATGAAGGGAGGGCAGTAAATTCCCTGCAATCCCAGTTGACGTCGGTGTTCGCTGTATTCTTCGACCCAGGTCCAGTCATTGAGCTGCGCCATCATGTGCAGTTTCTGGGCGCGGGCGCGATCGTCTCCTGGTTTGGCTTGCAGAACGGCGTCGAAGCTAGAGATCGCTTCCTGTTGATTGCCTGAGGCCTGTTCCATTTGACCCAGATTGAAACGCGCTTCGGTCAGCTCGGGAGCCAGTTTGGAAGCTTTTGCGAACAGCGTTTTGGCCTTAGCCAGGTCGCCAAGAAGGCGCAGTGTGTTGGCGAGGTTGAAGGTCAGGCTCGGGTTGTTGGGGGACAGGGACAAGGCGCGTTCAAGCAACTGGGCGGCTTCACCGTACTGTTTCTGCTCTGTCAGGATATTGGCCAGGTTGTTCAGGGCGGCAATGCGATCAGGGTCGAGCGACAAGGCCTTTTTGTATAGAGCAATCGCATCACTCGTGCGGCCCATTTGTGCGCAGACCTCACCCATCGCCGAATAGGTGCCGGGCGCGAGCGGATTGAGTTCACACGCCTTGTTCAAACATGTCGCGGCCTCATCCAGATTTCCGGCCTTGAGGTGACATTGACCCAGCATGTCCCATAGAAAGTGAGATTTGCGGTAGGTGTTAAGGAGAGATACGCAGTTGGAGGCCGATTGGCGGTAGTTTCCAGCGGCAAAACTGGCAGCCAGTTTCTTTTGTGCATCGACCGGTGGGTTCTGCTCGCGCAGCATCCGCTGTTGCAGGGAGGCCAGTGCCTCGCGGGCGCGCGCATTCTTGGGAAATCGCTCCAGAATCTCATTGTAGACGAGCGCCGCCTCGTCCAGTTTGGCGTTGCGTTCCAGACGCTGAGCTTTGTTCATGGAAGTTGCGATGGTCATGGCATCCTGTCTCATTTGCACGCTATGGTCGACCTCTGCACCTTCTGGTGACTTACCGGGCCGTTGGCCTGACTATGAAATGAGAGAATTAACATCGGATTTATCTCGTTCACAGCGGTGGAATGTGGATTTGCCGCCTCTGCCCTTTTGCGCTTTTTCGCCTCGCCGCGGCGCTGATTGAATGTGTTCAGTCCCCTCGGCCATTCAACTCTGAGATCCCTTCGGCCGGGTTTGGTCGTGTCTGCAACCGCGCGCATGCTACCCCCAGTGGGTTTCTTTGGTGCGGGGCGCCACGCTGCAAGATTGACGATGCGTGCTACCGACCGGTTTCGGCATTTGACAACTTGTCTGCAGCAATGCTTTGCCGGGAACGCTCCGGGATTCCTTCGGGGCTTGAATTCAGAGCTCGCAACGGCTAAATCCCGGTGAACCTGCTAGCAGAGAGACCAAGCCACATGGCCACCACAAATCCCGTTCAGTTCATCCAGCAAGTTCGCGCTGAAGTCGGCAAAGTCGTATGGCCGACCCGCCGCGAAGTGCTGCTGACCACCGTGATGGTCTTTGTCATGGCGGCTTTGACGGCTGTGTTCTTTGCTCTGGTCGACCTGCTGATCCGCACCGGTCTGACCGGCATCCTGGGCATGTTCGGCTGACAGCCGCAGGGTGATTCCGGAGCAGGGGTTTCCTTGCATGGAAATACCTCCCTACCTCTTGATCTTGATCCCATTGGACGGTAGGTGAGCCGGTAACTCTGGCATGGGCGTGCGGCGAATCGTGTTGCGCGCCGATTTTTGTTAGGGCACAGCCAAAGGGTCAGTCCCGAGGCTGGTAGCGAATTTAAGTGAAGGCGGCGCAGCGCGCCCGGCAAAACAAGGACGATCAGGCTCATGGCGAAACGGTGGTATTCGGTCAGCGTTCTTTCGAACTTCGAAAAGAAAATCGCAGAGCAGATCCGCGCCTCGGTTGCCGAAAATGGTCTTGAGGACGAAATCGACGAAGTTCTGGTCCCCACAGAAGAGGTGATCGAGGTTCGTCGAGGCAAAAAAGTCTCGACCGAGCGCCGTTTCATGCCGGGCTATGTGCTGGTGCACATGGAAATGTCCGATCAGGGCTATCACCTGATCAACTCGATCAACCGCGTGACCGGTTTCCTTGGTCCGCAGGGTCGTCCGATGCCCATGCGCGACGCCGAGGTGAACGGCATCCTGAACCGCGTTCAGGAAGGCGAAGAAGCACCGCGTACCCTGATCTCCTTTGAGATCGGTGAGCGGGTTAAGGTAAACGACGGCCCGTTCGAGGATTTCGACGGCACCGTCGAGGGGGTCGACGACGAGCATCAGAAGCTCAAGGTCACCGTATCGATCTTTGGCCGGGAAACCCCGGTCGAACTGGATTTCACACAGGTCACCAAACAGGCCTGATGTGATTTTTGCGCGCCGTTTGTGCGGTGCGCGTACATCGTGGGAGGCGAGGGAGCCGCGGCACCCGGACCAGACCACACAACAGTAAGGCCCGAAGGACGCGTCCCGAGGGTGTTGGAAAAGGAGAAACCAGATGGCCAAGAAGCTTGCTGGTACAATGAAACTGCAGGTTCCTGCAGGTCAAGCGAACCCCTCCCCGCCGGTTGGTCCGGCTCTGGGTCAGCGCGGCATCAACATCATGGAGTTCTGCAAGGCGTTCAACGCCAAGACCGCAGACATGGAGCCCGGCGCGCCGTGCCCGACCGTGATCACCTACTATCAGGACAAGTCCTTCACCATGGACATCAAGACGCCGCCCGCGTCTTACTACCTGAAGAAGGCTGCCAAGGTGAAATCCGGTGCCAAGACCCCGAGCCGCGAAACCGTTGGTACGGTGACCGCTGCTCAGGTGAAGGAAATCGCCGAAGCGAAAATGAAAGATCTGAGCGCCAACGATATCGAAGCGGCGATGCAGATCATCCTGGGCTCCGCCCGCTCCATGGGCATCGAGGTGAAGTAAGATGGCAAAGCTCGGTAAACGTACCCGCGCAGCGCGCGAAGCCTTCGCTGGCAAAGAGAACCTGACCATCGAAGAAGCTGTTGCCCTGGTGAAGGCCAACGCCACTTCGAAATTCGACGAAACCATCGAGATCGCCGTGAATCTGGGTGTCGACACCCGTCACGCCGACCAGATGGTTCGTGGTGTGATCGGTCTGCCCAACGGCACCGGCAAATCCATGCGCGTTGCTGTTTTTGCACGTGGCGCCAAGGCGGACGAAGCCAAGGAAGCCGGTGCGGACATCGTTGGCGCCGAAGACCTGATGGAAACCATCCAGGGCGGCACCATCGAATTTGATCGCTGCATCGCAACCCCGGACATGATGCCTGTTGTTGGCCGTCTGGGTAAGATCCTCGGCCCGCGCAACCTGATGCCGAACCCCAAGGTTGGCACCGTGACCATGGACGTGAAAGCGGCCGTGGAAGCAGCCAAAGGCGGTGAAGTTCAGTTCAAGGCGGAAAAAGGCGGCGTTGTGCACGCAGGTGTCGGCAAAGCCTCCTTCGACGAAGCCAAGCTGGCCGAAAACGTCCGCGCCTTTGTTTCGGCTGTTGCCAAGGCAAAGCCGTCGGGTGCCAAGGGCGCTTACATGAAGAAGATCGCGCTGTCTTCGACCATGGGCCCGGGCGTCACCGTCGACGTGGAAAAAGCTGTCAGCGAATAAGCTGGCATGATAAATGTCGAAGGGCGGTGCCGTTGGCGCCGCCCTTTTTTTGTTTGGTGGGCCGTTTCGAAGAGGAGCAGCGGATGGCAGAGGGGAGCAATGCCTGGCATCTGATCGCGGTGGTCAATGAGCCGCTGGAGGAGACTTTGCGTTTTGCCAGCTGGTATCTTGACCTTGGCGCGCGCAGTCTGATCCTGCTGTTCGACAATCCCGATGATCCGGCCATCCCTGTACTTTCCCCACATCCAGCCATCACCTGCATTCCCTGCACCAGCGGGTTCTGGCGCAGCATCGGCATTGCCGCGCGCGCCCGCTTTCCCAAGCGACAGATCCGGGCGCTGACCTGGGCCTATCGCCAGATCGCCTCTGGGTGGGTGCTGTCCGTCGATGCGTATGAGTTTCTATTCGCGAACGGCGGGGCTGGTGATATCCGCGCAGCGCTGGCCGGGCAGGGGGTGGAGATACAGGCGCTACGGATTGAAACCGCCGAAGTGGTTCCGGCCTTGAGCGGTCTGAGAAAACCGTGTTCCGCACCCCGATGCCACGAGCGGTCCGGCGTGATGTCTATGGAGAGGATGTGCCGCTGTTTGGGCCGCGCCGGATGGGGCTTGTCGGCCACCCGCAGGGGAAATCCTTTATCCGGGCTGGGCTGCAGGGTATCTATCTGCGCCAGCATTGGGCGCATGACGCCGAGGGTCAGCGCTTGCCTGAAGTCGTATTGGGGGTCGCTAGCGGGCTTTACCTGCTGCATTACCTGGCCCCGGAGTATGAGGGCTGGCGCCGCAAGGTGGCCTGGCGTCTGGCGTCCAGCGGCTTCACCAAATACGTCGGAGATTGCATCCGGGAGATTGAGGCAGCGGGGCACGCCGAGGCGGCGCGAGAGGCTGCGCTTTTGGCCCTTTGCAACCGGTTGCACCGGGTCCGTCCCGAAGTGCTGGCGCGCATGCGGGCCCATGGTGTATGTTTAGAAGCAGAGGTGGATACGGCCGCGCCGCTGGCGCGAATGCTGGATCTCTCCGTGCTGACCCTGCCAGGGCGGTCGGCGGCCTGAGTGCGAACTGCTCTGTGGGTCAAATTTCCGCTTGGAAATCACGTCTCAACGCTTTAACTACGGCCATGAGGTAAAGCGTGCGATTCGTCGTGCGCTTTATTTCATTTCGTCCAAGATGGTGGGTGGCCTCTCGATCGGGCCTTAATTTCCCTCCTGAGACGGGAAAGACCAATAGATCGAGGGTTTCTATACCCTCGGGCGACTTTGGCTAACCCCGTATTGCGGACTTGAACGCCGGGCCATCTGGTTCGGCACATCAAAGAGCCGGGGAGCGCAAGCCCCCCAAAACCTGGAGAGAACTGTGGATAGAGCCCAGAAAGAGAAATTGGTCGAGGAACTCGGCCAGATCTTCGAAAGCTCTGGCGTGGTGGTCGTAGCCCACTACACCGGTCTGACAGTTGCCGAGATGCAGGACCTTCGCGCACGTGCTCGTGACGCGGGCGGTGCCGTGCGTGTTGCCAAAAACAGGCTCGCCAAAATCGCCCTCGAGGGTAAGCCGTGTGAAAGCATGTCTGACCTGCTGACAGGGATGACCGTACTGACCTATTCCGAGGACCCCGTGGCAGCAGCCAAGGTGGCCGAGGACTTCGCCAAGGATAACAAGAAGTTTGAGATCCTCGGCGGCGCAATGGGTGAGAACGCTCTGGACCGTGCCGGTGTCGAAGCCGTGTCGAAAATGCCGTCCCGCGAGGAGCTTATTGCTACCATCGCAGGCATGCTTGGCGCACCCGCTTCCAACATCGCTGGCGCAGTTGGCGCACCTGCAAGCAACATCGCAAGCATCCTTTCGACCATCGAAGAGAAGGCGGAAGCTGCGTAAGCGGTTGGCACTGAATGACTGGCGTGGAGCAAATGTTCATACGCTGGAAACACATACTTACAAACGGAAAGAGCTGATAAAATGGCTGATCTGAAGAAACTGGCAGAAGAGATCGTTGGTCTGACCCTGCTTGAAGCACAAGAACTGAAAACCATCCTCAAAGACGAGTATGGCATCGAGCCCGCAGCTGGCGGCGCTGTGATGGTTGCAGCTGGTGGCGACGCCGGTGGCGCAGCTGAAGAAGAGAAAACCGAATTCGACGTCGTTCTGAAGAACGCCGGCGCTTCGAAAATCAACGTGATCAAAGAAGTTCGCGCGATCACCGGCCTGGGCCTGAAAGAAGCCAAGGAACTGGTTGAAGCCGGCGGCAAGATCAAAGAAGGCATCGACAAAGCCGAAGCCGAAGACATCAAAGGCAAGCTGGAAGCAGCTGGCGCCGAAGTCGAAGTGGCCTAAGCCACCTTTGGCGGGACATAAGGGCAGCGGTTTCCCTGCGAAATCTTGCTCTGCGCTCCCTTAGAATTTGGCTGGATCCGGGGAAACCCGGGTCCAGCCGAACCTGTCTCAGAAAGGGACCTTTTGATTGGGTCTCTTTCTTAGGCGCGGTTCACAGGATCGGGAGGCAGCCATTCGGGACGGCGGCCATGAATTGATCCGAACGCTCTATCTCGTATGGGCAAGATGCCGAAGCCCGGCGGCATCCTTGTCCGGTGAGAAATTCGAAAGGTGACATCTGACATGGCTCAAACGTTCCTTGGCCAGAAACGTCTTCGCAAATATTATGGCAAGATCCGCGAAGTGCTGGATATGCCGAACCTCATTGAGGTTCAAAAATCTTCCTACGACCTGTTCCTTCGCTCGGGTGACGCCGAAGCACCGCTGGACGGCGAAGGTATCAACGGTGTTTTTCAATCTGTCTTCCCGATCAAGGATTTCAATGAAAACTCCGTTCTCGAGTTCGTGAAATACGCGCTGGAAAAACCGAAATATGACGTCGAAGAGTGCATGCAACGCGACATGACCTACTCGGCGCCGCTGAAGGTCACCCTGCGTCTGATCGTGTTCGATGTCGACGAAGACACCGGCGCCCGCTCGGTCAAGGACATCAAGGAACAGGACGTCTTCATGGGCGATATGCCCCTGATGACCCCGAACGGTACCTTTGTCGTCAACGGCACCGAACGTGTGATCGTCAGCCAGATGCACCGTTCGCCGGGTGTGTTCTTTGACCACGACAAGGGCAAGACGCACTCGTCGGGTAAACTGCTGTTCGCCTGCCGCATCATCCCGTATCGCGGCTCCTGGCTCGATTTCGAATTCGACGCCAAAGACATCGTCTTTGCCCGGATCGACCGTCGCCGCAAGCTGCCTGTGACCACCCTGCTGTACGCTCTGGGGCTGGACCAGGAAGGCATCATGGATGCCTATTACGATACCGTCACCTTCAAGCTGGACAAAAGCCGCGGCTGGGTCACGCCGTTCTTCCCTGAGCGCGTCCGTGGTACCCGTCCGACCTATGACCTGGTCGACGCTGCAACCGGCGAAATCATCTGCGAAGCGGGCAAGAAAGTCACACCGCGCGCCGTGAAGAAGATGATCGACGAGGGTTCGATCACCGAACTTCTGGTGCCCTTCGAGCAGATCGTCGGAAAATTCGTTGCCAAGGATCTGATCAACGAAGAAAACGGCGCCATCTATGTGGAAGCCGGTGACGAGCTGACGCTGGAATACGACAAGGACGGCGAGATCATCGGCGGCACCGTCAAGGAACTGTTGGACGCGGGCGTCACCGAGATTCCGGTTCTGGACATCGATAACGTCAACGTCGGTCCCTACATGCGCAACACCATGGCGATGGACAAGAACATGGGCCGCGACACGGCGCTCATGGATATCTATCGCGTGATGCGTCCGGGCGAGCCGCCCACCGTCGAAGCGGCTTCGGCTCTGTTCGACACCCTGTTCTTTGACTCCGAGCGTTACGATCTCTCCGCGGTTGGCCGTGTGAAGATGAACATGCGCCTGGCACTGGACGCCGAAGACACCCAGCGGACCCTGCGCAAGGAAGACATCGTCTCCTGCATCAAGGCTCTGGTGGAGCTGCGCGACGGCAAGGGCGACATCGACGACATCGACCACCTTGGCAACCGTCGTGTCCGTTCCGTTGGCGAACTGATGGAAAACCAGTACCGCGTCGGCCTGCTGCGCATGGAGCGCGCGATCAAGGAACGTATGTCCTCGGTCGAGATCGACACGGTAATGCCGCAGGATCTGATCAACGCGAAACCGGCGGCTGCGGCTGTCCGCGAATTCTTCGGCTCCTCGCAGTTGTCGCAGTTCATGGACCAGACCAACCCGCTGTCGGAAGTCACCCACAAACGTCGCCTCTCGGCGCTTGGCCCGGGCGGTCTGACCCGCGAGCGCGCAGGCTTTGAGGTGCGCGACGTTCACCCGACCCACTATGGCCGGATGTGCCCGATTGAAACGCCGGAAGGCCCGAACATCGGTCTGATCAACTCGCTGGCGACCTTTGCCCGCGTGAACAAGTATGGCTTCATCGAAACACCTTACCGCGTCGTCAAGGACGCAAAGGTCACCGACGAAGTGCACTACATGTCCGCGACCGAGGAAATGCGTCACACCGTGGCGCAGGCCAACGCGACCCTGGATGATGAAGGCAAATTCCAGAACGATCTGGTTTCGACCCGTCAGTCCGGCGACTACACGCTGGCGCCGCGCGAAAACGTTGACCTGATCGACGTTTCGCCCAAGCAGCTGGTCTCGGTTGCGGCCTCGCTGATCCCGTTCCTTGAAAACGACGACGCCAACCGCGCTCTGATGGGCTCGAACATGCAACGTCAGGCGGTTCCGCTGCTGCGCGCCGAGGCGCCGCTGGTCGGTACCGGTATCGAGGAAATCGTGGCCCGCGACTCGGGCGCTGCGATCATGGCGAAACGTGGCGGTATCATCGACCAGATCGATGCCCAGCGTATCGTGATCCGCGCCACTTCCGATCTGGAGCTGGGCGATGCGGGCGTTGACATCTACCGTATGCGCAAGTTCCAGCGTTCCAACCAGAACACCTGCATCAACCAGCGTCCTCTGGTGAAAGTGGGTCAGGAAGTGCGCAAGGGCGAAGTTATCGCCGATGGTCCGTCGACCGATATGGGCGAACTGGCTCTCGGTAAGAACGTCGTCGTCGCCTTCATGCCCTGGAACGGCTACAACTACGAAGACTCCATTCTGATCTCGGAGCGTATTGCGCGTGACGACGTCTTCACCTCGATCCACATCGAGGAATTCGAAGTCGCCGCCCGTGACACCAAGCTGGGTCCGGAAGAGATCACCCGCGACATCCCGAACGTCGGTGAAGAAGCGCTGCGCAACCTCGACGAGGCTGGCATCGTTTACATCGGTGCGGATGTTGAGCCGGGCGACATTCTGGTCGGTAAGATCACGCCGAAGGGCGAAAGCCCGATGACGCCGGAAGAAAAGCTTCTGCGCGCCATCTTCGGTGAGAAAGCCTCGGACGTCCGCGATACCTCGCTGCGTGTGAAGCCGGGTGACTACGGTACCGTGGTCGAAGTCCGCGTCTTCAACCGTCACGGTGTCGAAAAAGACGAACGTGCGCTGCAGATCGAGCGTGAGGAAGTCGAACGTCTGGCCCGTGACCGCGACGACGAGATGGCGATCCTGGATCGCAACATCTATGCCCGTCTAAAGGACATGCTGGTCGGCAAAACCGCTGTCAAAGGCCCGAAAGGCATCAAGGCAGGCTCGGAAATCACCGAGGATCTGTTGGCCTCCCTCAGCCGCGGTCAGTGGTGGATGCTCGCCCTTGAGGACGAGAAAGACGCTCAGATTGTCGAGGCCCTGAACGAGCAGTACGAAGTGCAAAAACGCGCTCTGGATGCCCGTTTCGAAGACAAGGTCGAGAAGGTCCGCCGCGGCGACGACCTGCCGCCGGGTGTGATGAAGATGGTCAAGGTCTTCATCGCTGTGAAGCGTAAGCTGCAGCCGGGCGACAAGATGGCCGGCCGTCACGGCAACAAAGGTGTGATTTCGAAAGTGGTTCCGATGGAGGACATGCCGTTCCTCGCGGATGGCACCCCGGTCGATTTCTGTCTGAACCCGCTGGGTGTTCCGTCGCGTATGAACGTCGGTCAGATCCTTGAAACCCACATGGGTTGGGCCGCACGCGGTCTCGGCATCAAGGTGGACGAGGCGCTGCAGGAATACCGTCGTTCCGGCGATCTGACTCCGGTGCGCGATGCGATGCATCACGCATATGGTCAGGACGTCTATGACGAAGGCATTGCGGATATGTCCGAAGCCGACCTGATCGATGCGGCCAACAATGTTGCCCGTGGTGTGCCGATCGCGACGCCGGTCTTCGACGGTGCGAAAGAGGATGACGTCAACGACGCGCTGGTACGTGCTGGCTTTGACAAGTCCGGTCAGTCGATCCTGTTTGACGGCCGCACTGGTGAGCAGTTTGCCCGCCCGGTCACCGTCGGCATCAAGTATCTTCTGAAACTGCACCACCTGGTCGACGACAAGATCCACGCACGTTCGACCGGTCCATACTCGCTCGTCACACAGCAGCCGCTGGGTGGTAAGGCGCAGTTCGGTGGTCAGCGCTTCGGGGAGATGGAGGTCTGGGCTCTGGAAGCTTACGGCGCCGCCTACACCCTGCAGGAGATGCTCACCGTGAAATCGGATGACGTCGCAGGCCGGACCAAGGTCTATGAAAGCATCGTCAAGGGCGAAGACAACTTCGAGGCGGGCGTACCGGAATCATTCAACGTTCTGGTCAAAGAAGTCCGTGGCCTTGGCCTGAATATGGAACTCCTGGATGCGGAGGTTGAGGAGTAAGGGCGCTTGCCCTTCTCCCGTCCCCCCTTCCGCAAGATTTGAGGTATCAAAATGAACCAGGAAATCACCAATAACCCGTTCAACCCGCTGACCCCGCCGAAGGTTTTCGATGAGATCAAGGTATCGCTGGCGTCGCCCGAGCGGATCCTGTCGTGGTCTTATGGCGAAATCAAAAAGCCCGAGACCATCAACTACCGGACCTTCAAGCCCGAGCGTGATGGTCTGTTCTGCGCCCGTATCTTTGGCCCGATCAAAGATTACGAATGCCTTTGCGGCAAATATAAGCGCATGAAATATCGCGGCGTTGTCTGCGAAAAATGCGGTGTGGAAGTCACCCTGCAAAAGGTCCGCCGCGAGCGCATGGGCCACATCGAACTGGCCTCGCCGGTTGCGCATATCTGGTTCCTGAAGTCGCTGCCGTCGCGCATCGGCCTGATGCTGGACATGACCCTGCGCGATCTGGAACGCGTGCTGTACTTTGAAAACTACGTTGTCATCGAGCCGGGTCTGACCGACCTCACCTACGGCCAGATGATGACAGAAGAAGAGTACATGGACGCCCAGGACCAGTACGGCATGGACGCCTTCACCGCCAATATCGGTGCCGAAGCGATCCGTGAAATGCTGGCCGCGATCGATCTGGAAGCCGAAGCCGAGCAGCTGCGCGCCGAACTGGCCGAAGCCACCGGCGAACTGAAGCCCAAGAAGATCATCAAGCGTCTGAAAGTGGTCGAGTCCTTCCTCGAGTCGGGTAACCGTCCCGAGTGGATGATCATGACCGTGATCCCGGTCATCCCGCCGGAACTGCGTCCGCTGGTTCCGCTGGATGGCGGTCGTTTCGCGACCTCCGACCTCAACGACCTTTACCGTCGTGTGATCAACCGGAATAACCGTCTGAAGCGTCTGATCGAACTGCGCGCGCCTGACATCATCGTCCGCAACGAAAAGCGGATGCTGCAGGAATCCGTTGACGCCCTGTTTGACAACGGCCGCCGTGGCCGCGTTATCACAGGCGCCAACAAGCGCCCGCTGAAGTCGCTGTCCGACATGCTGAAAGGTAAGCAGGGTCGCTTCCGTCAGAACCTTCTGGGTAAGCGCGTCGACTTCTCCGGCCGTTCGGTCATTGTGACAGGTCCCGAGCTGAAGCTGCATCAGTGTGGTCTACCCAAGAAGATGGCGCTCGAACTGTTCAAGCCCTTCATCTATTCACGTCTGGAGGCCAAAGGTCTGTCCTCCACCGTGAAGCAGGCGAAGAAGCTGGTGGAAAAAGAGCGCCCCGAAGTCTGGGATATCCTCGACGAGGTTATCCGTGAGCACCCGGTGATGCTGAACCGCGCACCGACGCTGCACCGTCTTGGTATTCAAGCCTTCGAACCCACGCTGATCGAAGGTAAGGCTATCCAGCTGCACCCGCTGGTCTGCTCGGCGTTCAACGCGGACTTCGACGGTGACCAGATGGCCGTGCACGTGCCGCTGAGCCTTGAGGCCCAGCTGGAAGCGCGCGTCCTGATGATGTCCACCAACAACGTTCTGTCGCCCGCAAACGGCGCGCCGATCATCGTTCCCTCGCAGGATATGATCTTGGGTCTCTACTATGTGACCCTGGAACGCGAAGGCATGGTGGGCGAAGGCAAGGTCTTTGGGACCATCGACGAAGTTCAGCACGCTCTGGACGCCGGCGAAGTGCACCTGCACACCAAGATCACCGCGCGGATCACTCAGATCGACGAAGAAGGCAACGAGGTTCTCAAGCGTTTTGAGACCACCCCGGGCCGTGTTCGTCTGGGCGCGCTGCTGCCGAAGAACGCCAAGGCGCCGTTTGAACTGGTCAACCGTCTTCTGCGGAAGAAAGAGGTGCAGCAGGTCATCGACACCGTCTACCGTTACTGCGGTCAGAAAGAGTCCGTGATCTTCTGTGACCAGATCATGACCATGGGTTTCCGCGAAGCGTTCAAGGCAGGCATTTCGTTCGGCAAGGACGACATGGTGATCCCGGACGGCAAGTGGACCATCGTCGACGAGACACGCGAGCAGGTGAAGGACTTCGAACAGCAGTACATGGACGGCCTGATCACTCAGGGCGAAAAGTACAACAAAGTTGTTGATGCCTGGTCGAAGTGTAACGACAAGGTCACCGAGGCGATGATGAGCACCATCTCCGCCGACAAGCGGGACGAGAACGGTGCCGTGATGGAGCCGAACTCGGTTTACATGATGGCCCACTCCGGTGCGCGTGGCTCGGTTACGCAGATGAAGCAGCTGGGCGGTATGCGCGGCCTGATGGCCAAGCCGAACGGCGACATCATCGAGACCCCGATCATCTCGAACTTTAAAGAAGGCCTTACGGTTCTGGAGTACTTCAACTCCACCCACGGTGCCCGTAAGGGTCTGTCGGATACCGCTCTGAAAACGGCGAACTCGGGTTACCTGACCCGTCGTCTGGTGGACGTGGCGCAGGACTGCATCGTGCGGGAGCGCGACTGCGGCACCGAGCGTGCGATCACAGCAGAGGCTGCGGTCAACGACGGTGAAGTGGTTGCCAGCATCGGTGAACGTCTGCTGGGCCGTGTTGCGGCCGAGGACATCAAACGTCCGGGCACTGAAGAGGTGATCGTCGCACAGGGGCAGCTCATCGACGAACGCATGGCGGATGCCGTGCAGGAAGCCGGTGTTGCCTCCACGCGGATCCGTTCGCCTCTGACCTGCGAAAGCGAAGAGGGCGTCTGCGCCATGTGCTATGGCCGTGACCTTGCGCGCGGTACCATGGTCAACTCGGGCGAGGCTGTCGGCATCATCGCCGCGCAGTCGATCGGTGAACCTGGTACACAGCTGACGATGCGGACCTTCCACATCGGCGGTGTTGCCCAGGGTGGTCAGCAGTCGTTCCTCGAGGCGAGCCAGGAAGGCAAGATCGTCTTCGAGAACGCTCAGATCCTGCAGAACGCCAACGGCGAAACGCTGGTGGTTGGCCGTAACATGAAGCTGATCATTCAGGACGAGCACGGCGAAGAGCGCGCCAGCCACAAGCTGGGCTATGGCTCCAAGCTGTTCGTCACCGACGGTCAATCCGTTGCCCGTGGCGACAAGCTGTTCGAATGGGACCCCTACACCCTGCCGATCATCGCGGAAAAGCCGGGTACTGCCAAATACGTCGATCTGGTTTCGGGCCTTGCCGTCCGCGACGAGACCGACGAAGCCACCGGCATGACCCAGAAGATCGTGGTCGACTGGCGTGCGGCACCGAAAGGCAACGACCTGAAGCCGGAAATCATCCTTGTGGATGCTGACGGCGAGCCGGTCCGCAACGATCTGGGCAACCCGGTTACCTACCCGATGTCCGTTGATGCGATCCTGTCCTGTGAAGACGGTCAACAGATCGAGGCCGGTGACGTTGTTGCGCGTATCCCGCGTGAAGGCGCCAAGACCAAGGACATTACCGGTGGTCTGCCGCGTGTGGCCGAACTGTTCGAAGCCCGTCGTCCGAAAGACCACGCAATCATCGCCGAAATCGATGGTTACGTGCGCTTTGGCCGCGACTACAAGAACAAGCGCCGCATCTCGATCGAACCCGCGGATGAGAGCCTGGAAACCGTCGAATACATGGTGCCCAAGGGCAAGCACATCCCGGTGCAGGAAGGTGACTTCGTGCAGAAGGGCGACTACATCATGGACGGCAACCCGGCGCCGCACGACATCCTTGCAATTATGGGTGTCGAGGCTCTGGCGAACTACATGATCGACGAAGTTCAGGACGTCTATCGTCTGCAGGGCGTGAAGATCAACGACAAGCACATCGAGGTGATCGTTCGCCAGATGCTGCAGAAGTGGGAGATCTCCGACTCCGGCGAAACCACGCTGCTAAAAGGCGAACACGTGGACAAGCAGGAGTTCGACGCTGCCAACGAGAAGGCACTGTCGCGCGGCAAACGTCCGGCACAGGGCGCACCGATCCTGCTTGGTATCACCAAGGCGTCGCTGCAGACCCGTTCGTTCATCTCGGCGGCCTCCTTCCAGGAGACCACCCGCGTGCTGACCGAGGCTTCGGTTCAGGGCAAGAAGGACAAGCTGGTTGGCCTGAAGGAAAACGTCATCGTTGGTCGCCTGATCCCGGCCGGTACCGGTGGTGCAACCCAGCAGATGCGCCATATCGCTCAGTCCCGCGACAATGTGGTTCTGGAAGCGCGCCGCGAAGAAGCCGAGGCCGCAGCTGCTCTGGCCGCTCCGGTGATGGAGGACGACGTGTCCGGTGGCGACTTCGACAATCTGGTGGAAACACCGGAAAGCCGCGACTGATCCGTCGACTGACTTTTTGAAAATGAATGCCCCCGCGCCGATGGCGCGGGGGTTTTCTTTTGTCTGACGTCCCCCAACCGGCGAATGCCTCTTCCCAAGTGCTGCGCCCCGGTGTTTTCTGTGCGCGCAACCGGGGGAGGGGAAATGTCAGAGCAGTTGAAGATGGTTGGACTGGTCCGGTTCTCGGTTCTTACGCCTACCTATTATTCCGAACGCTTCAGCACACTGGAGGAAACGGCGGCACATCTGTTTTCCGAGGACCGGATGGAGCTCCGCTTTCGCGTTTTCGAAGAGCTGTGCCTGCCTTCGCTGCTTCGGCAAAGCGATCCCGAATTTGACGTCGTGGTGCTGACTGCGGCGTCGATGCCTGATCGCTATATGCAAAGGCTGAAGGCGCTGCTCGCGCCGCATCGCAATCTGCATTGCCGTCCGGTCGGAACCCGAAATCATTACCGGCTGTTACGCCGGGGGTATGATTCCATTCCGGCAGGGGAGGGCAGTCACCGCATCCTGTTCCGTCTGGATGATGATGACGCGGTTGATATTGATTTTGTGGCACGCACAAAACGTCTGGCGGCTGGGATCCTGCCGCTGCAACCCGAAGGCGGTGCTTTTGTCATTGCCTATAACCGGGGCTTTTACGTGCGGGCGACGCTGGATGGGCCGGAGGTCTTCGACGCGGTCGAACAGGCGCCCCTGTCGGCAGGCACCGCGCTGGTGGCCCCGGTTGGAAGCGCCGCGAATCCCTACAAGTTCAACCACCGCAAACTGGCGCGGCACTATAGCCTTTATTCGGATATTTCGGTGCCATCCTTCCTGCGCACTATCCATGGTGACAATAAATCCGATCCCACCCAAAAAGGGATCACTCATCAGATGACCGAGGAAGAGCTCGACAGCGCGCTGCAACGCCATTTCGGTCTGACGCTGTCGCAGCTGAAGGCGGTATAGCGCATGAAACCCAATCAGACCGGTGCCCTGTTGATGATGGGCAGCATGGCGGCCTTTACCTTCAATGATACGCTGGTGAAATCCGTGGGGGCGGATCTGCCGCTGTCGCAGATTCTTGTGGTCCGCGGCGGGGTTGCGTCACTGCTGATTTTCCTGCTGGCGCGCTATCTGGGCAGCTTGCGGATGAACCTGCCACGGGGCGACTGGATGCTGGTTCTGGGCCGCTGCCTGTCCGAAGCGGGGGCGACTTACCTCTTCCTCAGCGCGCTGATGCTGATGCCGCTCGCCAATGTGACTGCCGTACTGCAAATGCTGCCGCTGACCGTGACGCTGGGGGCGGCGCTGTTCTTTGGCGAAAGCATCGGCTGGCGGCGCATGGCGGCGATCCTTGCGGGGTTCTGCGGTATGCTGCTGATCGTGCAGCCGGGGCCAGAGGGGTTCGATGGCGCCTCTTTGTATGCACTGGGTGCGGTTGGCTGCGTCACGGCCCGGGATCTGTTTACCCGGCGGATGTCGGCGGCGGTTCCGTCGATGACGGTGACGTTGATGGCCTCTTTGACAGTGCTGAGTTTTGGCCTGATCTACAGCACCCAGCAGGACTGGCAGCCGATGCAGGGCTGGCATCTGGGTCTGCTCATGGGGGCGGCCTGCTTCATCTTTGCCGGCTATCTGTTTTCGGTCATGACCATGCGGGTCGGAGACGTCGCCGTGGTCTCGCCCTTCCGATACAGCGGGTTGTTGTGGGCGCTGTTCCTCGGCTGGGCAGTGTTTGGTGATTGGCCGGGTGTGCTTACTCTGACCGGCGCGGCCGTCGTTGTGGCGGCGGGCCTATTCACCTTCTACCGGGAGCGGCAGCAGACCGGGGGATGAGAACGCCCGCGCGACTGCGGTGCTATCGACGTTGAAGGTCTGTTTCAGATGGTGCGCTTCCTCTGGTGTGACAGGGGTGACGCTGATCTCCTTGCCGCGCCCCTTGGAGCGGGAATCGTTGAAGCTGTTGTAACCACGCAGATACATGTCGCCATCCGGAATGGTCAGCGTTGGTGTGACCCGCCAAAGGGTATGATGGCCGTGATGCATGATCGTCTGGTTGGACCCGCCCGCCACTACGACTCCCATAGAAAGCGCAGTGTAGGGGTAGCGGTCCGGTTTGATCGCCAGCCCATCGGCACTGGCGCGATAGACATAGCCGCGGTTGAAATCGATGGTGGTCATCGGATAGCGCGGCCAGACCGGTTCTAGGTCCTGCGCCGCCTGTTTCAGCCGTTCCACGAATGACACCGCCATCGCATCGTCATCGTCTAGACGAAACTGCAGGCAGGGCGCATCCGGGTTTTCGCGCGCGTCGTTTAGCATCTGGATCATCACCCGCCGGTGACGGCCCGGCGGCTGCACGGAAACGACCACATTCGGCAAAGGTTCGGTGAGGGTCAGCAGCCGGTCGAGATAGGGGAGGGGAAAGCACTCACCGACCACGACCAGCAGCTGGAAATCCGCGTCGGTCTGACCGATGACCGAGGGCAGGCAGACAGTTTCGAACAGGCGGAACCGCTCCTCAAGCCGTTCGGGCGCATAAAGATAGGCACGGCGTTCCTCTAGGCTGGCGTGCTCCTGCTTGTAGCCGCCGTGCCCTACATAAGAGAAGCGGCACAATCCGATAACCTGCATAACATGCGATCCCTGTTAAAAACAAAAGCGTGGGGCTAGTCAGCCGCGAAGACCCGTTTGAGATCATCCTGCCGGATGGCAAATCGCGCTTCAAACTCACCCACCTGATCCGGGGTCAGCGGGGTGACGGGCACCGGTTTGACCCGTTTCTGGCGCGAGTCGTTATAGCCATTGTGGGTGCGAACGAACATCGGCTGATCGCTGATGGTGACCGTCGGCATGAAGCGCAGGATTTTCTCATGCGCGAAGTTCATGATCGTCAGGTTACAGCCGCCGCGCACATACATGCCAAGCGAAGCCACATAGTAGGGCCGGTGTATCTCGGTTGCGGCGATCCCGGACGCCCCAACCTCGGCCACATAACCACGGTTGAAATCAACGGCGACCGTTTTGCTCTTTTCGACCAGGCCAGAACAATCCTCAACCGTCTGCCGGAGACGTTCGACGAAATCCACCGACACTGCGTCGTCGTCGTCATGCCGGAACTGCAGACAGGGCGCGTCTGGATCCCGGCGGGCTTTGTTGAGGATCTCTTTCATCACCTGGCGCTGTTTGCGCGGCGGTTCGCTGTGAATACGGACCTGCGGCATGTCGGCGGTGATGTCCTGAAGCCGCTCCCGGTGCTGTTTCGGCAGGCTGTCGCCAATGACGATGATCAGCTCGAAATCCTGATCTGTCTGTTCGCGCAGACAGGGCAGGGCGACGGTCTCCATCAGTTGGAACCGCTCCTCCAGACGGTCTTCGGCATAAAGGTAGGCAATGCGCTCCTCCAGGCTGGCATGTTCAACCTGAAAGCCGCCAATTGCGGGATAAGAAAAACGACAAAGACCGATGACTTGCATGAATGGGGCGTCCTGAGTATGCGTATGGCCCAATCTTACTGCGGCCTGTTGAACTATGCATCGCCGGTACCGATGCGACAAGACAGTGGGTGTGGCAGGGGAAGTATTGCCAGCGGCGTGTTCCCGTGCCGCCATCCGCCGACCCTGGGCGTCACTGGGCGCCTGACAGTTGACAAGCCCCGCGACTCCCCATATACGCGCGCCTATCCGGCATCCGGGGGCCGCCCCTAAAGCCGATATCACTATTGTAGTGGATCAAGGTTCGGACAGTTTTATCGTCCGGATCCTCTGTAGACCCACCGCGTCGTTCACCTCGGAATGGGAACGATTGCGGTTTTTGCGCTTGCGGACGCGTAAGTGCCGGAAATATGAGCCGCACGCCCTTGCGCGTGCATGACATGAAAGTTGCGAAACGGGGAATAGACCGGAATGCCAACGATCCAACAGCTGATCCGCAAGCCGCGGCAGCCGAAAGTTAAACGCTCCAAATCCATGCATCTGGAGCAGTGCCCCCAGAAGCGTGGCGTTTGCACGCGCGTTTACACCACCACGCCGAAGAAACCGAACTCCGCTATGCGGAAAGTTGCGAAGGTCCGCCTGACCAACGGTTTCGAGGTCATCTCCTACATCCCGGGTGAAAGCCACAACCTTCAGGAACACTCTGTGGTTCTGATCCGCGGCGGTCGTGTAAAAGACCTTCCCGGTGTGCGTTACCACATCCTTCGCGGTGTTCTGGATACCCAGGGCGTCAAAGACCGTAAGCAGCGTCGCTCCAAGTACGGCGCGAAGCGTCCTAAGTAAGAAGAAGGATAAGCACAGATGTCACGCCGTCACGCTGCTGAAAAACGCGAAGTTCTGCCCGACGCCAAATATGGCGACCGCGTTCTGACCAAATTCATGAACAACCTGATGATCGATGGTAAGAAATCCGTCGCAGAAAAAATCGTCTACAACGCGTTTGATCGCGTTGAAGCCAAGATCAAACGCGCTCCCGTGGAAGTCTTCCACGAAGCTCTGGACAATGTGAAACCCGCCGTCGAAGTTCGTTCGCGCCGCGTGGGTGGTGCAACCTACCAGGTGCCGGTCGAAGTTCGCCCGGAGCGCCGCGAAGCACTCGCAATCCGCTGGTTGATCAAAGCCGCCCGTAGCCGCAACGAAAACACCATGGAAGAGCGCCTTGCAGGCGAGCTGCTGGACGCTGTCCAGTCCCGTGGTACCGCGGTGAAAAAGCGCGAAGACACCCACAAGATGGCAGAGGCCAACAAGGCCTTCTCGCATTACCGCTGGTAACCCAAGGGGCTTAGACCTATGGCACGCGACTATACACTCAACCATTACCGTAACTTCGGTATCATGGCGCACATCGATGCAGGTAAGACCACCTGCTCGGAGCGTATCCTGTACTACACCGGCAAATCCCACAACATCGGTGAGGTGCACGATGGTGCAGCCACCATGGACTGGATGGAGCAGGAGCAGGAACGCGGCATCACCATCACCTCGGCTGCGACCACCACTTTCTGGGAACGCACCGAAGATGGCGAAACTGCTGACACGCCGAAGCACCGCCTGAACATCATCGACACCCCCGGCCACGTTGACTTCACCATTGAAGTTGAGCGTTCGCTGGCGGTTCTCGACGGTGCTGTCTGTGTTCTGGACGCCAACGCCGGCGTTGAACCCCAGACCGAAACCGTTTGGCGTCAGGCTGACCGCTACAAGGTTCCGCGCATCGTCTTCGTCAACAAGATGGACAAGATCGGCGCTGACTTCTTCAACTGCGTCAACATGATCGAAGACCGTACCGGCGCCCGCGCGGTTCCGGTTGGTATTCCGATCGGCGCCGAGAACGAGCTGGAAGGCCTGATCGATCTGGTCACCATGAAGGAATGGCTGTGGCAGGGTGAAGACCTTGGCGCCTCCTGGGTGCAGGTCGAGATCCGTGACAGCCTGAAGGACATGGCCGACGAATGGCGTGGCAAGATGGTCGAAGCGGCCGTCGAGCAAGACGACGACGCCATGGAAGCCTACCTGGAAGGTGAAGAGCCCGACGTCGCAACACTGCGCGCTCTGCTGCGCAAGGGCACTCTGGCGCTGGACTTCGTTCCGGTTCTGGGCGGTTCCGCGTTCAAGAACAAAGGCGTTCAGCCGCTGCTCAACGCTGTGATCGATTATCTGCCCAGCCCGCTGGACGTTGTCGATTACATGGGCTTCAAACCCGGTGACGAAACTGAAACCCGTAACATCCCGCGCCGCGCGGATGATGATATGGCGTTCTCGGGCCTGGCGTTCAAAATCATGAACGACCCCTTCGTCGGTTCGCTGACCTTTACCCGCATCTACTCCGGTGTTCTGAACAAGGGTGATACCCTTCTGAACTCCACCAAGGGTAAGAAAGAGCGCGTTGGCCGGATGATGATGATGCACTCGAACGACCGTGAGGAAATCACGGAAGCGTTCGCGGGCGACATCATCGCGCTGGCTGGTCTGAAAGACACCACCACTGGTGACACGCTCTGCGCCGTCAACGATCCGGTGGTTCTGGAAACCATGACCTTCCCCGATCCGGTGATCGAGATCGCGGTTGAGCCGAAAACCAAGGCTGACCAGGAAAAAATGTCCCAGGGTCTGGCCCGTCTGGCCGCCGAAGACCCGTCCTTCCGCGTGGAAACTGATCTGGAATCCGGTCAGACCATCATGAAGGGCATGGGCGAACTTCACCTGGACATCCTGGTTGACCGCCTGAAGCGCGAATTCAAGGTTGAAGCCAACATCGGTGCCCCGCAGGTTGCCTACCGCGAGACCATCGGTCACGAGGTCGAGCACACCTACACCCACAAGAAACAGTCGGGTGGTTCGGGTCAGTTCGCCGAGGTGAAGATGATCATCTCGCCGACAGAAGCCGGCGAAGGCTACTCGTTCGAATCCCGCATCGTTGGTGGTGCTGTTCCGAAGGAATACATCCCCGGTGTTGAAAAAGGCATCAACTCGGTCATGGATAGCGGCCCGTTGGCTGGCTTCCCCGTGATCGACTTCAAGGTTGCCCTGATCGACGGTAAGTTCCACGACGTTGACTCCAGCGTTCTGGCCTTTGAAATCGCAGCACGTATGTGCATGCGTGAAGGCATGCGCAAAGCTGGCGCCAAGCTGCTGGAACCGATCATGAAGGTCGAAGTGATCACCCCGGAAGAATACACCGGCGGTATCATCGGCGACCTGACCTCCCGTCGTGGTCAGGTGTCCGGCCAGGAGCCCCGCGGCAACGCGATTGCGATCGACGCAAACGTGCCGCTGGCGAACATGTTCGGCTACATCAACACCCTGCGTTCGATGAGCTCGGGCCGCGCCCAGTTCACCATGCAGTTCGGTCACTACGATCCGGTTCCGCAGAACATCTCGGACGAGATCCAGGCGAAATACGCGTAAGCGTCATGACATTGGGAGGTTCGCGGCCCGCGCGGACCTTCTTCCAATCAAAAGGAGGCCACCATGGCTAAGGAAAAGTTTGAGCGTAATAAACCGCACGTCAACATCGGCACCGTTGGCCACGTTGACCACGGCAAAACCACGCTGACCGCAGCGATCACCAAATACTTCGGTGACTTCAAAGCCTACGACCAGATCGACGGCGCACCGGAAGAAAAAGCCCGCGGCATCACCATCTCGACCGCCCACGTGGAATACGAGACCGAGAACCGCCACTACGCCCACGTCGACTGCCCCGGCCACGCTGACTATGTGAAAAACATGATCACCGGTGCGGCGCAGATGGACGGCGCGATCCTGGTTGTGAACGCAGCTGACGGCCCGATGCCGCAGACCCGCGAGCACATCCTGCTGGCGCGTCAGGTTGGCGTTCCGGCGCTGGTCGTGTTCATGAACAAAGTTGACCAGGTCGACGACGAAGAACTGCTCGAGCTCGTCGAGATGGAAATCCGCGAACTGCTGTCTTCCTACGACTTCCCGGGCGACGATATCCCGATCATCGCAGGTTCCGCTCTGGCGGCGATGGAAGGCCGTGACCCGGAAATCGGCGAAAACAAAATCAAGGAACTGATGGCGGCTGTGGATGAGTACATCCCGACCCCCGAGCGTGCCGTTGACCTGCCGTTCCTGATGCCGATCGAAGACGTGTTCTCGATCTCCGGTCGTGGTACCGTTGTGACCGGCCGTGTTGAGCGTGGCGTGATCAACGTTGGCGACGAAATCGAAATCGTCGGCATCCACGACACCAAGAAAACCACCTGCACCGGTGTTGAAATGTTCCGCAAGCTGCTGGACCGCGGCGAAGCCGGCGACAACATCGGCGCGCTGCTGCGCGGCGTTGACCGTGACGGCGTTGAGCGTGGTCAGGTTCTGTGTAAGCCGGGCTCCGTGACCCCGCACACCAAATTCGAGGCAGAAGCATATATTCTGACCAAAGAAGAAGGTGGCCGTCACACCCCGTTCTTTGCGAACTACCGTCCGCAGTTCTACTTCCGGACCACCGACGTGACCGGCACCGTGACCCTGCCGGAAGGCACCGAGATGGTGATGCCGGGCGACAACCTGAAGTTCGAAGTTGAACTGATCGCCCCGATCGCGATGGAAGACGGTCTGCGTTTCGCCATCCGCGAAGGCGGCCGCACCGTCGGCGCTGGCGTTGTGTCGAAGATCATCGAGTAATTCGCACTCGCGAATGATCAAACGGAAAGGGCGCCCCAGTGGCGCCCTTTTTGTTTGAACGCGATGATCCCGAGACGCACCAGAAAGACTGTGTCGAAGATCATCGAGTAATCAGGTTTCCTGATTGCGGATGGAAAGGGCCTCCTTCGGGAGGCCCTTTTCCTATGTGTACAAAGCTGAGCAGGGCAGGGGCCGCTTCGCCAATGAAACCGTTTGGCCTTCGGCGGATTTGATCGGATCAGGCGCGCGCCCGGAGACCTGGTCGGGCGCGGCCCAGACGCAGCACAAACGCGGGGCGTCCGGGCGGTTTTGCGGGCCGGTGTATTCTTGGTTGAGACGACAGGATGCCTTAGGCTCAGGGCGCGGGCTGAATGTCCGGATTGCAGGGCAGCGTCAGAACGAAACGACTTCCCTTTCCCGGGCCTTCGCTTTCGGCATGAGCGCTGCCGCCATGCGCACAGGCAATTTCGCGTACATTCGCGAGTCCCAGGCCAGTGGACTTTTCACCATCCGTTGGCTGCGCGGAAAGCCTTTGAAAACGGCCGAAGGCGCGCGTCAGGTCGTCTGGCGTCAGGCCCTGACCGGTATCGGAGACGGCAACGGTGACGCTTTCACCTTCCTGCGCGACCGAAATCCGGACCTCGCCTCCGGGATAGGTATATTTCACGGCGTTGCTAATCAGATTGTCGATGGCAGAGATGACCAGTGTTTCATCAACCTCTGCGATGGTCCGCTGCGGTGGGTCGACGGACAGGGAAATCGATTTGCGTGCAGCCTCTTCCCGGTTGGCTTCGGCTGCAATGTGCAGCAACCCGGTCAGGTCGACCGGCTTGCGGTCCAGGCGCAGCGCTTCGCCTTCGACCCTGGCCCGGTCCAGCGTCGCGTCGATCAACTGCGCGATCCGGTCCGCATTGTCGATGACCTTCTGAAACGCGGTTTCAATCCGGGCTGTGTCCGGTGTTTCTGTGCGGGCTCTGATCAGTCCCAGTTCGGCCTGGGACAGCACGGCGGCCAGCGGGCTGCGTAGGTCGTGGGCAATCAGCCCCATAAGTGCGATCTTTTCCGCGTTTTCACGCCGCACTTCGGAATAGCCCTGCTGCAGCCGCCGGTTCATCCGCGCAAGATCCGCGATTAGCTTCTTTCGGTCCCTTTCAACGGAGAGGCGGCGCAATTCGGCTTCGGCGCGCAGGGCAAAAATCGTTGATATCGCAGTGGCGATCTCGGATTCCTTGATCTCCTGGTTGGAAAATACAGCCAGATGACCGGTGACCTCGCCAGAGGTGTCGCGAAGTGGAATACCTATGTAGCCTTCAAACCTCGCTTCGCGGGGATAAAGGTCGGCAATCCCGCAGGGGATGATCACCACCTCCCCGGCATATACCCGGGCGCAGGGGGTGCCCTGCAATTCGTAGCGTATCCCGCGAGCAACCTTGTGGTCCTGCAGGGCGTAGAGCGCCCGCGCGTGGGTGGGGGGCACCCCTTCGCCATAGGTGACTGCGACGAAGGCTGCATCTAGATGCTCGCTCAGGGCCTCAACCAGGCGCGCCAGGAGCGCATGACCGGTTTCACCAGCGATACTGCGCGCAATCAGCAGAACTTGCTCGGTTTCGGGGCTGTGAGGCGGCACTATTGGGTTGTCCGTTGTGAGGTTTTGCGCAAGATTAACCGGACTTGGAGGGCGCCACTAGGGCCACTGGCCGCCCTGCGTCAGTTTTTAACACGGGACGGCCAGGTTTTCTGGGGGTGACCTTGCCCGATCGCCGTAACGGCTCCTGAGGTGGACCCAAAGAGTGGGAGCATTCGCACGGGCCTCATTTACCCTTGCAATACCGCCGCTGCAGGCTTAAGACGCGCGAGTTCTCAATGAGAATATCAAGGCGGGGTGATTCCCGCCTTTTGGGTTCGATGAGGGTGCGCGGTGGTCGTGGGCCCTCCTCTCAACTCCAACGCCTATAAAAGGCTGACGAAATGCAAAGTCAAAACATTCGCATTCGGCTGAAGGCTTTCGATTACCGCGTGCTGGACGCCAGCACCCAGGAAATCGTGAACACTGCAAAGCGCACCGGCGCGCAGGTTCGTGGCCCGATCCCGCTTCCGAACAAGATCGAGAAATTCACCGTTCTGCGTGGTCCCCACGTCGACAAGAAATCCCGTGACCAGTTCGAGATCCGCACCCACAAGCGCATGCTCGACATCGTTGATCCGACTCCCCAGACCGTGGACGCGCTGATGAAGCTCGACCTCGCCGCTGGCGTGGACGTCGAGATCAAGCTGCAGTCGTAAGATCGGAGGGTAATGAATATGCGCTCTGGTATTATCGCAAAGAAAGTCGGCATGACCCGGCTGTTCATGGAAGACGGCAAGCAGATTCCTGTGACCGTTCTTCACCTGGATGGTCTGCAGGTCGTGTCGCAACGCACCGAAGACAAAGACGGCTACACCGCCGTTCAGCTGGGCGCAGGCTCGGCCAAAGTGAAGCGCGTCTCCAAGGCGATGCGTGGCCACTTTGCCGCTGCAAAGGTTGAACCCAAGCGTAAGCTGGTTGAATTCCGCGTGCCCGCCGATGCCCTGATCGAAGTTGGCGCCGAAATCTCGGCCGAACACTTCCTGACAGGTCAGAAAGTGGACGTGACCGGCACCTCGATCGGTAAAGGTTTCGCAGGCGCCATGAAGCGCTGGAACTTTGGCGGTCTGCGTGCCTCGCACGGTGTGTCGATCTCGCACCGTTCGCACGGTTCGACCGGTCAGTGTCAGGATCCCGGCAAGGTTTTCAAAGGCAAGAAGATGGCCGGCCACATGGGCGCTGCCCGCGTGACCACCCAGAACCTGGAAGTCGTCAAGACCGACGCCGACCGTGGCCTGGTGTTCATCAAAGGTGCCGTACCTGGTCCGAAATCCGGTTGGGTAACCGTCAAGGATGCCGTCAAGAAGAAAGCGCCCGAAGGTCTGCCCTTCCCGGCGGCTCTGAAGACAGCAGCAACCGAAGCACCGGCGGAAGCTCCCGCGGAAGGTGGTGAAGCATGAAACTTGATGTGATCAAACTCGACGGCGGCAAGGCAGGCGACATCGAACTGTCCGAAGACCTGTTCGGTCTGGAGCCGCGTGCGGACATCCTGCACCGTGTGGTCCGCTGGCAGCGCAACAACGCGCAGGCCGGTACCCACAAGGTCAAGACCCGCTCGGAAACCTCCTACTCGACCAAGAAGATCTATCGCCAGAAGGGCACCGGCGGCGCACGCCACGGTGACCGTAACGCGCCGATCTTCCGCAAGGGTGGTATCTACAAGGGTCCGACCCCGCGTAGCCACGGCCACGAGCTGACCAAGAAGTTCCGCAAGCTGGGCCTGCGCCACGCGCTGTCCGCCAAGGCGAAAGCCGGTGAACTGGTCGTGATCGAGGACGCAACCGCAGAGGGCAAGACCGCTGCTCTGGCCAAGCAGGTGAAAAACCTGGGCTGGAAACGCGCGCTGGTCATCGACGGTGCAGCCGTGAACGAAGGGTTCCTCAAAGCATCGCGTAACATCGACGGTCTGGATATCCTGCCGACGATGGGTGCAAACGTCTATGACATCCTGAAGCGTGACACCCTGGTGATCACCAAGGCGGGTGTCGAAGCACTGGAGGCTCGACTGAAATGAGCGCGAAGGCAGAACACTACGACGTGATCCGCAAGCCGATCATCACCGAGAAATCCACCATGGCGTCCGAAAACGGCGCAGTGGTGTTCGAAGTGGCGATCGACAGCAACAAACCCCAGATCAAAGAGGCGGTTGAAACCCTCTTTGGTGTGAAGGTCAAAGCGGTCAACACCACCATCACCAAGGGTAAGGTCAAGCGTTTCCGCGGCCAGATCGGCCGCCGCAAGGACGTGAAAAAAGCCTATGTGACCCTGGAAGAAGGCAATACCATCGACGTGTCCACCGGACTCTGAGATCTGTTACCTTTGAAAAAGATCGAAGGCCCTCGCGAAAGCGGGGGCCTTTTTCGTTGTTAAGCTCACACAAAGGGCAGGGATTGACCACGAAAAGGGCAGGGATTGACCACGAGTGGCTAAGGTGCGCTGTCCCGTTACGAGGTTACAAAATAAAAAGGCTCACCCAAAGGGTGAGCCTTCTCTCAATTAGGCGGGGGGTCCGTCACTGCCGGAGCAGCGCTGCCGACCAATTCCCCTGCCTTTCAAGACTAGACATAGCATTGGCCGCACAGATATTCAAGGTGTTGTTAGGGGAGATTTTGATTTGAAAATTCTTGACTATATTTCCCAAGAGAGATTGGCCACGTTCGAGAGCTTTACGGACACTCAGGATAGGGCGATTGTGCTCCACAACCATACTTTGCAACTTGGTTCGTCCCTGATGTCAATGATTGCGTTGTTCGAACTGGCTTTGAGGAACAGTACAAATCATCAGTTGGTAACGGATTTCGGTGACGATCAATGGCTGCTACCAGGAAGTACCAAGATTCCGCTGAAGCCATTCGAAGTGAAAGCACAAAAAACAGCGGTTCGTCATGCCAGAAAGGCCGCGTACTCTAAGCTTAGTTACAAAGAGAAGACATATCTCGATGCTTTTGCATATCCAGGTGGTGTGCCTGCTGGTGCTACACATGATGAAAAAGCTAGAGAAAGGCAGAGGCTCTTTGTTGTGTCACATGGCCAAGTGATTTCGCAGACCACCTTTTCCTTTTGGAAGCGTTTATACTCCGGCGATTACGCTGGTACGCTATGGAAGAAATCTTTAAAGAAGGTCTTCCCCAACAAAGATATCGAGCGCGCCGACGTCGCAAAAGCGTTGGAGGTCGTCTATGCAACCAGAAATCGCGTTTGACCTGCCCCCCGCTGGTCCCTCGCTCATGACGAGAGTCTGCGGGTTTGATTTTGGTAGTCGTCGGTTTCGGGTTTGGCAAGCGCGGCAGGCGCGGAGCCCTCAAATAGCTCAAGCGCCTGCCGC
>NZ_JBDOQR010000037.1:0-46657 GCF_039839315.1 Phaeobacter sp. CAU 1743
TTTCTTCTTCATTGACTGGCGTAGCGCAGGAAAGGCGGGCTGTTTGGGCATCGGCGGGCATCCTTCAAGGTCCCGCTCAGTCTACCGCAACCCGCTCAGAGCACGAGGTTTTTCAGACTTTCCTTAACGAATCAACTATTCGCCGCCGCCCGCGACGCCGCATCGCGCAAGGTTTTACGGGCACGTCAGGCGCGCCCGCTCAATCCTCTCCGTCGGCTTGATCGGGGTCGAGATCCTGAAGATCGGGTTTAACCGGATCGTCGACCGCCGAACGAGGGGCAGCCGGACCGGAAGACTGCGATGTCGCGAGAGCCTCGGGATTGCGGATCCAGATATCGCGCTGCGAGAACGGGATCTCGATGCCTTCTTCGTGGAACCGGCGAGCGATCTCGTAGTTCATCTCGGATTTGACCGAGAGCACCCAATTCACATCCCGCAGAATGGCGCGGATTTCAAAATCGAGACTGTCAGCACCAAAGCCCTGGAAGATCACACTGGGTGCCGGGTTCATCAGAACCAGCGGATTGGCCTTGGCAATCTCCATCAGGATACTCTCAACCTTGCGCAGGTCCGTGCCATAGGCCACCCCGACCGGCACGATCACGCGACCTACCGTGTTGCCACGCGTATAGTTGGTCACAGTCCCGGTGATCAGGTCAGAGTTCGGGATGATCACATCAGAGCGGTCAAAGGTCTCAATCCGGGTGGAGCGCACCGAGATGTCCCGCACGTAGCCCATCAACCCGCCAACCTCGATCCAGTCGCCTTTGGAGATCGGGCGTTCGATCAGCAGGATGATGCCCGATACGAAATTCGACACGATGGTCTGAAGGCCGAAACCGATCCCGACAGACAGGGCACCGGCAACAATCGCCAGCGAAGACAGGTCCAGTCCGGCCAGGGAAATCGCCACCACAGCGGAAATGAATATCCCCGCATAGCCAAGCCCCGAAACAATGGCATTCTGGCCGCCCGGATCGATCTTGGTCTTTGGCAGCAGAGAATTGCGCAGGCTACCCTGCACCAGCCGGGTCAGCGCATACCCGGCGGCGAATACGATTGCAAAGCTAAGGAAAGCGGTCGGAGAAATCCGCGTATCGCCAATCGAAAAGCCCGCAAGGAACCGAGACCACAGCTCCGTCAGGTCGGCAACGCGGGCCCCCCAGACAATGGCCAAAATCGGCAGCGACAGCGTCACCAGCAGGAAGCCAGAGATCACCGTGAACAGCGAATCCTGCGCGGTCTGCCCCTTGCCGCTAAGCCAGCCGTAAACATCGCCAATGAAGCGCTGCAGCACCAGCATTGCCGCGAGGATCGCAAGCGTGGAGATTGCCGGATAAATCAGCGCCTCGGCCGCACTGGTATAGCCGACTGCAGCCACCAGCGGCGACACGATCCCCAAGGTATAGGCGCCACGTCGCACGACGGACCGTATCCGCCCGACATTTGAAACAGCTGGCGCTCCGGTGTCGTCGTCCTCGCTCTGCTGGGACTCGGACGTCTCGGAGATGGCCGTTAGCCGCTGTACCCGCAACATCACAAGCGCGGCAAAGACGATCAGCGGGAAGCCCAGCACCGCATGGGCCTCGACCGAGATCCTTTCGATCTGCTCAAGACGGATCAGCGCATCCTTCAGCACCAGCAACACCGCCAGAAAATCCAGCATCAACCGGGCCTGCTGGTGCCGGTTGTCGGCAACCGGGATCAGGCTGCTGCCGTCGCGCGGCTTGAAGACCTGTTCGCCCAACCAATGGAAGGACAACAGCAAGAAGGCCCAGACCGGCACGTAATCCGTCAGCAGCGAACCGCGCAGCCCGAGAAGACCGGACAGATCAATTGCAGCGGTCAGCAACAGGATGCCACCGAACGGCAGCAGAACTTCCAGCAAGGAGACCACGAAACTCCAAACCCCGGTGCCACCGCCGCCATATTGGCGCAAATGGCTGCCCGCAGCCCGTGCCCAAGGCCGTCCCCGCAAGAGCAGCAGCCCGGACAACAGCAGCAGCAGCAAAATCGCCGGTAGGTTGTTGCTGATCCGCTCCCGCGTGGTGTCATTGCCCAATTGGAAAGCGGTTTCATGCCACACCGCCATTCCGGCATCGGACAGATCGGCCGCTGCCTCGGGCCAGTATTGCGGGTTCAGAGGCGACGGCCCCCGTTCCAGCAACCGTTTGGTGCGCCGCTCACGAATGATCTTGTCGATCTCTGCAATCAAGCCGTCGGCGCGGCTGTAAGCCTCTTCAGAAACCACCCGTGGGACCCGCAAGGCATTCAGCTGATCTCGGAGGCTTGCCCGCAACTGGGCGATATCCTCGGCCTCGGTTTCGCCCTCTGCCGGGGGCGGGCCAAGCGCCTCGAGCTGCCCTTCCAGCGTGCGAATCCGGTCAGCGTTGTCGGTGCCTGAAGACAGAAAGGTCTGCCGGAATCTGGCCAATTCGCTTCGCAGCTGTTCCAGCGCAGCGTTGGACGCCCGGTTGGCATCAATAACCTGTTCCGCACGCGTCGCGGTTTTCTGCCATTCGGCAGACATGGCCCGGATCTCTTCCGTGCTCTGTGCAGACAGCGGAAGGGCCAGGCCGATCAACAGGATCAGCCCAGCCCCCCAAATGCGCAGCAAGTCAGCTATGCGTTTCATACGTCCTCGAATACACCCGGGATGGAGGCAGGAGCGTGAGTCATCCAGTCCGGCACCGGCAGGCTTTTCTCACGCAGGAAATCGGGGTTGAAAAGTTTCGACTGATAGCGCGTGCCATAATCACACAGCACCGTCACGATGGTTTTGCCCGGTCCCATTTCCTTGGCCATGCGTACGGCGCCCGCGATGTTGATCGCCGACGAACCGCCAAGCACCAGACCTTCATTATGCAGAAGATCAAAGACAAACGGCAGCGCTTCTTCGTCCGGGACCTGATAGTTGAAATCCGGTGTAAAGCCTTCAAGGTTCTTGGTGATGCGTACCTGACCGATGCCTTCGGCAATGGAGGAGCCCTCCATCGCGATTTCACCGGTGGTGTAATAGCTGTAAAGCCCGGCGCCCATCGGATCGGCAAGACCGATCTTCACGCCCTTGGGCTGCAGCGCCTCGGCGACACCGGCCAGCGTACCACCCGAGCCGACAGCGCAGATGAAACCATCGACCTTGCCGTCGGTTTGCTGCCAGATTTCGGGGCCGGTGGTTTCCACATGGGCCTGACGGTTGGCAACATTGTCGAACTGATTGGCCCAGATCGCACCATTGGGTTCGGTCTTGGCCAGTTCCTTGGCCAGACGCTCGGAATAGCGCACGAAGTTGTTCGGGTTGCGATAGGGCGCCGCCGGAACCTGCACCAGTTGCGCACCGGCAAGGCGCAGCATGTCCTTTTTCTCTTCGGACTGGGTTTCGGGAATCACGATGACGGTCTTGAACCCCATCGAGGCCCCCACCAGCGCCAGACCGATCCCGGTGTTGCCCGCGGTGCCTTCAACAATGGTGCCGCCCGGCTTCAGCTCGCCGCGTGCGATGGCGTCGCGGATGATATAGAGCGCCGCACGGTCCTTGACCGACTGGCCGGGGTTCATGAACTCCGCCTTGCCCAGAATTTCACAGCCGGTTTCGTCGCTGACGCGGTTCAGCCGGATCAGTGGCGTATGGCCGATTGCATCGGCCAGATCACGTGCAATGCGCATAGTATCCCTTTCGATCTTTCTCTACAGACTTAGCCAACCGCCCCTCCGATCACAAGGCGCGAAGCCACAACTGTGCCCCGCTCAACCGATGTGCGCGCGAAGCCTGTCCCGGTGCCGGGCCAGCCACAGCGCTGCCGTTACCAAAGGCATGTCCTGATAGGTATTCCTGTCCACCGCATCGATAAATTCAGAGAACGAAATGACTTTACTGCGGATGTCCTCGTGTTCACTGGCCAGCCCGCCGCCCCCTTCGACCGCATCAAGATCGGCAAGCCCCACAAAAATGTGAATGAATTCACCTGAAGCGCCGCTTGAGGGGTAGACCTCGGCCACACGCTCCAGCTGGGTGACGGCTACGCCCGCCTCTTCCTGTGCTTCGCGCCGAGCGGTTTCTTCCGGCGTTTCACCGGGGTCGATCAGCCCCGCCACCGGCTCCCACATCCAGGGGCTTTTTTCCCCGGCAATATAGGTCGCGGCGCGGAACTGCTCGATCAGCAGCACCTGATCGCGGACCGGATCATAGGGCAGAACCACCGCCGCCCGTCCAACCAGCGCCACGCCCCGGTTCACCACCGGGCTGAAGCTGCCATCGTAGCGGCGGAACTGCAGGTCCATCTCTTCCATGGCGAAGAAATTCACATAGGCACGTTTGTGGCCGTGCACCCGCACATCCCGAGCCAGATCGTGGGCCGGATCCTCTGGCCGGGCCTGCGCCGCCAACCAGGACGCGGCGCGGCGGCGGATCGAGGGGAAGATCCGGGCGATCTCCTCAGCCGATTTGCAACCGCGCAGGTCCATGACCTCCTCGGCAGCGCGCAGTGACAGCGCGCCCCAGTCTGCAATCCAGCCGTCCAGGTCCCAAAGCTCAGTGGTATCCCACATACCGGGCGCGGGGAAATATACCTCTGCATGCGCAGGCTCTCCACTCTCCAGGCGCACCTCCACCTGTTTCAGCGCATAATCGAAACCGCCTTCATAGAAATTGAGCGCGTCGAGATCCTGCTGCGTCACACCCCGCAGCAGCAGCCCCGGCGCAGAGACGCCTTCGCAGGCCTCGATGGCGGGAAAGTGCTGGTCCCTGACCTGCCGCACCGCGTGATCTGCAAGCTGTGCCTGCCGCGCATCAAGACTTTCGGCGCTGCGTCCCAGAACGCATTCCAGAAGCGGCACATAGCGCAGCGTGCCGTATAAAAAGAGATCAGCCACAAGGCGCTCCCGTTATGAAGTGACAATTGACAGTCAGCGCCAGCGGTTGTGAGCGTTCTCGGTGGCGAGGCCCGCCAGAACCCCGCCGATCACCAGCGCCAGCAGGACATGCGGCACCGCCATGACAAAGAAATAATCCAGCGAAATGGTGAAGATCGCAGTCAGCGCCTCGAACGGCCCGTCAAACCGGTGCCGCATGGCCAGCCGGAACATCTCCCAGACGCCCTGCACGAACAGCCCCCAGAACACCATCACCGCCATGCCGGTGATCCCGTTGTTGATGGCGGGCACCAGACCATGACCAGCCCGCCGCCCCATCAGGATCCAGCCACAGACAACCCCGATGGCCATGTTCACATAGGTGAAATAGCCAAAATCGGTACCCTCGGGCATCAGGGGCATGATCATGCCCGAAACAACAAAGGCAAGCAGCGCCATCGACAGGGCTGCGATCAGTCGTGCTCCGTTTGGCATCCCGGCGGGTTCCGTTCCTGTTGTGGCGGTCGCCCCCAAACGGCCACCGCATCCTGCATTGACCAGCAATTTCGCCGGTTCCCGCCTCGCAGACAAGGGTGCCGGGAACAAGTTCTGCCACCATGCGCAACTGGGCAACAAAGCTAGCCTGCCCGGCGTCACTCAGCCTGCTTCCTGTCCGGCGCTACGGTGCTGCCCATAGGCCTCCAAAGCCCGCTCCCGCCCCGCTTTCAGATCGATCAGGGGGCGGGCGCGCATCTGGTCCGGGGACAGGCCCCAGCTGAACGGCGCCGCATCAAAAAAGCTGGTGGCGCTTTGCGGCGGTCTGCGCTGACCTTCGGCGATCCATCGGCGGATATAACGGCGATCGGCATCGAACTTGTCGACCTGGCCTTCCGGATTGTAGATGCGGAAGAACGGCGCCGCATCCGGGCCGGAGCCCGCGGTCCATTGCCAGCCCATGGCATTGGCGGCCGGATCCCAGTCCACCAGACAATCCGCAAACCAGTCCATCCCGACCTTCCAATGCATCATCAGATGTTTGGTCAGGAAACTTGCCACGATCATGCGCGATCTGTTGTGCATCCTGCCGGTGACATACATCTCCCGCATCGCGGCATCGACAAAGTCATACCCGGTCTGCCCCTGTTGCCAGGCCTCCACATCCGGGGTGATCTCGCTGGACCAGCCAAAACCATCCCATTCTGGCCGCCAGTTTTCCGTCAGGATCTGCGGGCTGTGATACATCAGGTGGTAGGCAAACTCGCGCCAGACCACCTCTTTCAGGAAATGTTCCGCGCCTTTCCCGCTGCCTGCCATCGCGCGCTGGCCCAGATGCCACATCCGGTGCGGGCTGATCTCACCCCATGCGAGGTTTTCCGACAGGTTCGAGGTTGCATCCTCGGCTGGGTAATCACGGCGATCCTTGTAGCGGGCGACGGCCTCTTCGAGGAACCCGTCCAGACGGTCCAGCGCCGCTTGCTCTCCAACATTACAATGCGCCCGCACGATATCGGCGCCGCGCCGCATCGCCGCGCCCATCTGCCAATCCGCCACCGCATCGCTGACCGGCCAGCTCTCCGGCGCGGACAGCTTGCCCGGCTCGGGCAGCAAATCGGCGGGCTGGCGGTCGCGAACGGCTTTCCAGAACGGGGTGTAGACCTTGAACATGCCCCCCGCCTTGGTCTCGACCGTCCAGGGTTCAAACAGCAGCCGCCCGCCATGGGATTTCACCGCGATCCCGGAGGCCTTCAGATCCTCCTTGATCGCTGTATCCCGCGCGATGGCCTCGGGATCATAAAGCCGCGACCAGACGACGCTCCCTGCCCCGGTCTCATCAATCACCTGCCGCAGAACCTCTTGCGCATCGCCGCGACGGAAAATCAGCCGACTACCGCGCGAGGACAGCGTTTCTGCGAGTTTCTCCAGCCCAAGGCCAAGACGGAATTTCGGCGCCGCGCCCAGCGCCTTGTCCTGCGCATCCAGAATATAAAGCGGGATGACAGGCGCGCCGCTGTTCACGGCAGCCGTCAGGGCTGGGTTATCCGCAAGGCGCAGATCGCGCCGGATCCACCAGATCACCGGGGCATTGCTGGTCATATGTCTGAAAGTCCTGTGCTGCCATTCTCGTTACAGCACGCGATCTAGGGCCTCGATCAGATGCGTCACCTCATTTTCGCTGGTGTAATGTGTAAAACTCATCCGAAGGACGCCCTGTTCCGGGTCCACCCCCATCGCCGAGAGCGCGCGCACCGCGTAGAAATCCCCGCCGCCCGCCATGATACCGTGCCCGGCCAGTTCCTCTGCCAGCCCAGCGCCAGACCGGTTGACGGCAACAGCCACGGTCGGTGCGCGCACGGCGGCGTCGCTTGGGCCGATAAGGCGCAGATCGTTGCGGTCCTTCAGCGCATCCAACAGCGGTTGCAGCAGTTTGACCTCGTGGTCACGCATCAGGTCGTGCACAAACCCGGCGCGCGCTGCCGCGTCTTCGGTAGGGCCGCCGTGATGATCGCACAGGGCGTCGATATAGTCCGCCATACCGGCGCTGGCCGCGACCTGTGCGTGATCTGGTCCCGCAGGGGTGAAGCGCTTGTAGAGAACGTCGCCGTTGAAATAATGCGCCTGGTTCGGAAGGATTTCGCCCAGCGCCCGGCGGATGACCATGATCCCCTGATGCGGACCATAGGTCTTATAGGCCGAGAATAGGTAAATGTCCGGTCCCAGCTCCCCGACGTTGGGCAGCCCATGCGGCGCGTAGGACACCCCGTCGACGCAGACAAAGGCCCCCGCTGCATGGCAAAGCGCGGTTATCTCGGTCACCGGGTTGATCTCTCCCACTACGTTCGAGCAATGGGGAAAGCAGACAAGGCGCACGTTTTCGTCCAGCAGCGTCTCCAGATCCGCCGGATCCAGATGACCGGTGGCAGGGTCGATCTTCCATTCACGGACCTCGATGCCCTCTTCGGCCAGCCGCCGCCAGGGGCCGGTATTGGCCTCGTGATCCTGGTTGGTGACGATGATCGCCTCCCCCGGGGACAGGAACTGCCGGAAGGCCTGCGCCAGAACATAGGTGTTCTGCGTGGTCGAGGGGCCAAAGCTAACCTCATCGGTATCCACTCCCAGGATTGCCGCAAGCCGTTGCCGGGCCTCGTCCATCTCTGCCCCGGCCAAGGTCGAGGCCTCATAAGGCGCATAGGGCTGCACCTTGCGCTGGGTGTAATAGCGTATCAGACGATCAATCACCGGCTTGCAGGTATAGGAGCCGCCTGCGTTCTCAAAGAAAGCCTGCCCTTGCAGCGTGGGTTCGGCAAAGGCCGGGAATTGCCCGCGTACAAAATCAATATCCAGCGCCATCTGTCATTCCCCTGCTTTTGTGTTTGCAAAAGGGATGCAGATCTTGCCGTGCAAGGTCAAGCGCCGGTACGCGGTGGAACCGTCCTGCAGCGTGAGGCGCCAGATGCGTCGCCAAAAGAAAGAGCGCGCAGTATCAACCCTGCGCGCTCCCTTCGTCTCAGAAAAACGGTGTTTCCGTTACCCGTTCACATCCACCACGACGCGGCCTTTGACCTGCCCTTTGAGGATGTCTGCGCCCAGTTGCGGCAGATCCTGCAGAGTTGCGGGCTGGATCATCGCTTCCAGCTTGTCCATCGGCAGATCGGTCGCGATCCGCTCCCAGGCGCGCAGGCGGTTGTCATAGGGCTGCATGACGGAATCGATACCCAGCAGGTTCACCCCGCGCAAAAGGAAGGGCACCACAGTTGCGGGCAGGTTCGCACCACCAGCCAGCCCCACCGCCGCAATGGAGGCACCGTATTTCATCTGCCCCAGCACACGTGCCAGCATCGCCCCGCCGACCGCATCAACGCAGCCTGCCCAGGTTTCGCTTTCCAGCGGGCGTTTGACCGTCTCATTGATTTCTTCACGGGCCACGATCTGTGTCGCGCCAAGGCTGCGCAGGTAATCCGCGGTCTCAGGACGGCCGGTCACGGCCGCGACCTCATAGCCGAGATTAGCCAGAATCGCGGTTGCAACAGAGCCAACCCCACCGGCGGCGCCTGTCACCAGAACCGGACCGTGGTCCTTTTGCAGCCCGTGATCCCCCAGCGCCATGACCGCCAGCATGGCGGTGAACCCAGCGGTTCCCACTGCCATCGCCTGGCGGGTTGTCAGCCCTTCGGGCAGCGGTACCAGCCAATCGGCGCGCACACGGGCCTTTTGCGAATAACCGCCCCAATGTGCCTCTCCCACGCGCCAGCCGGTCAGGACCACCTTGTCCCCCGCCTTGTAACGCGCATCCGAAGACGCCTCGACCGTACCGGCAAAGTCGATGCCGGGAATATGCGGGTATTTGCGGACCAGACCGCCACCAGGGCCGATGCAGAGCCCGTCCTTGTAGTTCACGGTGGAATAGTCCACCGCCACAGTCACCTCGGCCTCGGGCAGGTCATCAAGGCTGATCTCCTCGACCGCCGCAGATGTCTTTCCCGTGTCTTCGTCCTTATTCACGACCAATGCGTTGAACATCATGCTTCCCCTCGTTTCACATCCAGAATTTCTCGCGCACGGTGGCCGTGCGCATACCGTCGGGTGTTTCCACCTCAAGTCTTGAGCCCGCATCCCAATGAGTCATGCGGATCATGCCGATTGCCACATTGGTGCGGAAATCGGGCGACCAGGCCGCCGAGGAAATTCGCCCCGCCGGACGACCGCCTGCAAACACCGACCAGAACTGATCACAGGGTGGCACGGCATCCCCGTCGATGGCAATCGGGCGGATCTGCTGTACCGGCCCTTCCTTGGCGACCCGCAACAACGCATCCCGGCCGATACAACCAATCGCCGTATGGGTATTGCAGAACCGGCCCAGACCACATTCATGCGGCGTGTTGTCATCGGTCATGTCGTTACCATAGCTGAGCAAGCCGCCCTCGATCCGTTCGATCAGGTTCGGACAGCCCGCGCGGACCTCAAGATCCTCACCCGCCTCGAACAGCTTGCGCCACAGTGGCATGCCAAATTCGCTGCCCTCCACGTAGATCTCGAACCCGCCCTGTTTGGAATACCCCGAGCGCGCAATGACCAGATCATGACCCTGGAACTGATAGACCCCGAAGCGGAAGAAGCGGATATTGCGGATGCTTTCACCAAAGACACGCACCATCAGCTCCTCGGCCTTGGGTCCCTGCACGGCCAGCGGTGAGACATCTGGTTCATCCACCAGCACATCAAGACGCCAGCCATTGGCGATCCCCTTGACCCAGTAAAGAAGGTCGCTGTCCGCGATGGAGATCCACCAGCGGTCCTCGGCCAGCTTCACTGCCACGGGATCGTTCAGCATGCCGCCGGTTTCATCGACGATGGGCACGTAGAAACACTGGCCTGCCGTCATCCCGCGCAGATCACGCGGGGTCAGCATCTGCATCAGGCGCCCGGCATCAGGTCCGCGCAGTTCAACCTGGCGCTCACAGGCCACATCCCAGACCTGAACATGGTTTTTCAGATGATGGTAATCCGCCTCGACGCTTTCGAAAACCGTGGGCAGCAGCATGTGGTTGTAAACGGTGTAGGCGCGCACTCCGGCCTCTTCCACACCTTGGGAAAACGGGGTGCGCCGCAGCCGACGCGACGGTGAAATCAGTGCCATTGCAAATCCTCCCTGGCAAGGCGCGTTGCCCAGTAGCCTGCGGTCCTCCTCATCCTCACCGGAACAGGGTTTTACGCTTCACCCAAGGGTCGGAAACCGCGACTCAACGCTTGCTTCCCAAATGTCAGACTTTTAAATGTCTGACAAATGATTTTTACAGCCCCTCACGATATGGTAATGACGCTGGATATCGACAGGACAGTACCCATGAAAATCGACCCTTCCAGTTCCGACGACCTCTCTGTGCAAATCGCACAAGCAATCAAGGACGCGATTATTGGCGGTCAGCTGATCGTCGATGAACGACTTCCTTCCGAGGCCGAACTGGCCGATCATTTTCAGGTGTCCCGCCCGACCGTACGCGAAGCGTTGAAACGGCTTGCGGCGCAATCGCTGATCCGTACGCAGCGCGGCGCCACCGGCGGCGCCTTCGTCAACAGATTGAGTTTTGAGGATGCCTACCCCCAGCAGGTGACCACCTCGACCCTGCTGCTGTCCATGAATGCGGTCAGTTTCGACACAGCCTGTGAAGCGCGTTATGCGCTGGAGCGCGCCTGCGCGCCCTTGTCGGCCCAGCGGCGCACAGCCGATCAACTGGCCACGATGCGAACCGAGATGTTCCGCCAGTCCCAGCCCGGCCTGACCGATGAAGCCTTCTGCGCCTCGGATGTTGCCTTTCACCGGGCGCTCGTCGATGGCGCGGGCAATCCAGTCCTGTCTTATCAGCTGGCTGGCGCAGTCGAGGCGATGCAGCCGCTGATGAACATGATCACCTTCACCGCAAGGGACCGCGCACGTATCGTGGATTTGCACGGGCGCATCGCGGATGCCATCGAATCCGGTGACGGCACCGCTGCCAGCGAAGGCCTCAGTGATCTGGAAAAGGAAACGCGCAAGCTGGCCTCGGATGTCTTCGCCGCACGTGCTGCGGCGGTCTCAACCTGACGCCTGATCGCAGGTAAATCGGCCCACAAAATTCGCACTGTCTATCCGATTTGCCCCTTTAACTCCGCCCGGTCAGCACCTATGTTCTCACTGTTCCCTCGTGGAACTATGGACATAAACGCGCTCGTAATAAGCGGATCGGACCCGGGGGCGGTACCCGGCGGCTCCACCATATATCCTTCGTTTGGGGATCATGGGGCCGAAACAGGATCGACGAACGTCTAAAGGGGTTAGCTTTGTCTCGGCTGTCTGCCACCGTTATCGGCGAAACTAGTACAATTGCAAACGACAATCGTGCTCCGGTTGCTCTGGCTGCGTAAGCAGTTCGAGTCGAACCGACTTTAAGTCCTAGCGCCTAGCCGCGTTAGGCGGGGTTCGCAGGTACCTGGCAACAGAAACCTGCACTTTTCCCCAGCTTTCTCAACGATCACAGGCACCCGTATAGGTTTTATTCAGACTCTGGGCGCATCCTATGCGCAAGACGGAGAACTGTGATGACCAACGCTCAACGCTTGCGAAACTGGTATACCGAGGTCTGGGAAAAAGGAAACCTGGACGCGATCACAGATTTCATTGCACCGGACACCATCGCCAAGGGAATCGTTCCTGAAATGCAGATGGGAATCGATGATTTCCGAGACCTTATCATGACCTTTCAGGCCCAGGTCGGGCGGTTTGAAGTGGACCTACCCAAGGTGATCGCCGAAGGTGACTGGGTTTCAGCTTTTCTCGTCGTCCGCACCTCAAGAACCGACACGGGCGCCCCGCTTGAGGTTTCAGGGCAGGTTATGGCCCGGTTCGAAAACGGCCGGATCGCCGAAGCCTATAATCACGTCGATTATATCTGCCTGCTGGAGCAAATGGACCTGTTGCCGCCCGACACGATCCCGATCTGCATGACCGGGCAGCGGCTCGATTGGGTCAGACAGATACCCCACAGCATCGCCGCGGCGCCTTAGACCGCCAGCCTCGCAAACAAGCTCAACCCTAATCTTTCTCACCAGAAAACATCCACACGTAAAAGTGGTTGATTCGCAGCCACAAGCCCTCTCGACTTCACTGTTGGTAACAAGTACCGGATTGACACTTAAACTCTGACCAACCGAGACCCCAACGAATGACTCATCAGACAGGCAGCGTTCTTGAGACTGTAAAGCAATGGTTTCACGAGCTTTGGGAAGAAGCGGACACGGCCGCCATAAATGCCCTCTCCAATTCTGGCACCACGATGCAGGGAGCGATATCAGAGCTGGCTGCGCCACAGAACTATGGCGAAGTGGTCACCGCGTTGAATGACCTGCTAAAGAATATTCACTTCGAATACGCCTATCCGGTCGAGCAGGGGGAATGGGTTGCAGTAAAGTTGATCGTGCAGGCGCAATCCGCCGCAACTGGGGATGACGTTCGCTTTACCGGGCAGATCATCGCCCGGGTCAAAGAAGCAATAGTGACAGAACTTATTGCAACCATAGACTACATGAAGATGTTCGAGCAGCTTGGCCAGCTGCCCGAGGATTCCCTCCCGATCTGCCTCACAGGCGAACAATTGATCTGGGCTCAGTAATCCCTCCACAGACTAAGCTAGTTTTTTCTGTCTCCGCGGGCGCGGCTGCCCTATAGGCATGCAAGACCCTGCCCCGATCAGCCGCGGAGATCGACTTGTCTGCCAGCTTCACGCCCGACCGCCCGGATTTTCGCGATCTGTTCCGCGTTTTCCTTCGTATCGGCCTGCTGAGCTTTGGCGGCCCCGCTGCCCAGATCGCCCTGATGCATCGCGAACTGGTGGAGCAGCGCCCCTGGCTCAGCGAAGATGAATTCCTGCGCGGTCTCTCCTTCTGCATGCTGCTGCCCGGCCCAGAGGCGATGCAGCTGTGCACCTATACCGGCTGGCGCCTGCGCGGCACCTTTGGGGGGATTCTGGCCGGATTGCTCTTTGTGCTGCCCGGCGCCGCAGTTATCGCCGCATTGGTCTGGCTTTACGCTGCCTTTGGCACCGTGCCGGGGGTTCAGGCCGCCTTTGCCGGGATCAAGGCAGCAGTCATCATCGTGGTTCTGCAAGCCCTGTGGCGGCTCAGTAAGAAGGCCCTCAGCAAAGGCTCCGACTGGGCCCTCGCCGGACTTGGCTTTGTCGGATTGTTTTTCCTTGGCTTGCCCTTTCCCGTTGTCGTCCTGTGCGCAGGTCTGTTTGGTCTTGTGAAAGGCCAGACACCGGCAGCGGCACCGGCAGAAGTCACAAAGGAACACGGGTCACAATCGCCGCTGCGGGTCGCTGCCTTCTGGAGCATTCTCTGGCTGACGCCGCTGGCACTGCTGCATTTTTCCGGCTTCGGCTTTCTGGCAGACATTGGCTGGTTCTTTGCCAAACTCGCCGTGGTAACCTTTGGCGGCGCCTATGCGGTGCTCGCCTATATGAGCCAGACCGTGGTCGAGCAGCATGGCTGGGTCACCGCCGGGCAGATGATCGACGCGCTGGGTCTTGCAGAAACCACCCCCGGACCGCTGATCCTGGTTACCCAGTTCATTGCAATGCTGGCCGGGCTGACGACCGGCGGGATGCCCGTGTTCCTGGCTGCCGGGGCGGTGGCCCTCTGGGCGACCTTCGTGCCCTGCTTCCTGTGGATCTTTACCGCCGCCCCCTATGTGGAGCGCCTGCCCCAGCATCCCCGCCTTGGCAGCGCGCTAAAGGCGATCACCGCTGCGGTGACCGGTGTCATCCTCAACCTGTCGGTCTGGTTCCTCCTGCACGTGCTGTTCCGCAACCTGCCGCAAACACAGGTCGGGCCGCTGTCCTTTGTGGTGCCGGACTGGAGCAGCCTTGACGCCGAAGCGCTGCTTCTGACAGCAGTGGCAGCGGGCGCGGCCATCGCGCTGCGCGGGCGGCTGCTCTGGCTTCTGGCGCTTATGGTTGTGGCGGGGCTCGCAGTTGCGGCTGCACCCGATCTGCTGCTCCCGTAATCCCTGTGCCAGAGCGGAAAATTCCCCCTCCGGTCCGTTGTTTTTTTAACAAATCGGTTCCGGTAACTATTTCGTTTCCCGGAGAATCCCCTATGCTAGGAGAAAAGAAAAAGGGGTCTAAGCGTGTCCCGAGAAATCGACTACGGTAACCTGATGCATTCCGCCATGCGCGGCCTGATCCGCACCGTCCTGCAGGATGTGGCGGACAACGGTCTGCCCGGCAATCATCACTTCTTCATCACCTTTGACACCCGTCATCCCGATGCCCAGCTCGCCGACTGGCTGCGCGAACGCTACCCGGAAGAAATGACCGTGGTGATGCAGCACTGGTATGACAATCTTGCCGTCGACCAGGATGGCTTTGCCGTCACGCTCAATTTCGGTGAAACGCCAGAGCCGCTCTATATTCCTTACGACGCGATCAAAACCTTCGTGGACCCCTCCGTCGAATTCGGCCTGCGGTTCGAAACCGCCGAGGACGACGTCGAGGACGAACAGCCCGAAGACACCACCGCAACCGAGGAAGAGACAACCACGGATGAGACGACGGAGAAAACCGACGCCGAGGTGGTATCGCTGGACAGCTTCCGCAAGTAACCTGCCAGTCGCGGCCTGCCGGATCTCCAGAAACCCAGATTGGAAAATACGACTTGGTCTTTTGCGCGTCACGGGCGCCGTTTTTTCAGATACCCCAAATAAGGCCTTTGCCCGCTTGAACCGTCAGCCATCGGCGCGGCTACTCTGCATCGAAAACCAGCCCTGACGGGGGACAGCAAGGCAATATGGCGCGGCGTTAGTCCTGACGTTTCAGAAAGGTCGAAACCATCCGGGTCGGCTCACCATTGCGATGGACCACATACTTCAGATCCAGCCCCCCTTTGACCAGTGTGCGGTCGTATTGCTGCATCTCGTAGTCACCGTTCGGCGCGATGAACATTGAAAACACCGTAAAGGTATCTCCGGCAATCCGGCTCCAGACGTAGGGATCGCCTTTCATCGGATCCATCTGGACGGCATGGCCAAAGACGTTCTGCTCCATCGCAGCGGCAAAAATCCCCGAACGATCGCTGTCCACGAAACTGATCTCATAGGTTTTTGCCTTGCGGTTGCCGCCCCCTTTGATGGTGACGGTGCTCCATTTGACGGTAAATCCCTTCTTGGCCTCAGCAATCGTCACGCTCATGTCCCGCAGCTCGCTCTCGCCGTTGGCATGGGTGACGATCACCGACCCGGTGTAGGCCCCGACAAACGGCGCGATATCCGCAATAGCCGCCTGCGCAAGCAGCAGAACTGCGGCACAAAACATCGCAGCCTGAAGCATGACCCAGCGGAGCCATGCCACACCGTCACGTACGGCCGGAAACGCCCCGACGCGGGCAACGGCTGATGGACTGGAGGGGGCAGAATAATCGGGCACTGGCGTTCCTTGTCTACAGATGAGCGAAAGTATCTTCGGGTGACTTTAGCTTATTTCGGGGCGCAGGCAATCCGGCGCGCCCATTTGTCCCTATACCCGCGCGCGCGTTTCCCTATGATGCGCGCAACTGGCCGATTGCGCCTGACCCGGGCGTCGGCTAAACGGCATGCAACGGCATACGAGACGGAGAGAGACAAGATGTCCGATACCCGCACCGAAACAGACAGCTTTGGTCCGCTGGAAGTTCCTTCCGACAAATATTGGGGCGCGCAAACGCAGCGTTCGATCATGAACTTCCCCATTGGCTGGGAAAAACAGCCCGTCGCCATCGTGCGCGCGCTGGGCGTGATCAAGAAAGCCTGCGCCATGGCCAACAAGGCCTCTGGCAAAATGGAAGCCAAGATCGCCGATGCGGTGATCCAGGCCGCCGGTGAGGTGATCGAAGGCAAGTTCGACGACAACTTCCCGCTGGTTGTCTGGCAGACCGGCTCCGGCACCCAGTCGAACATGAACTCGAACGAGGTGATCGCCAACCGCGCGATCGAGATCCTCGGCGGCGTCATCGGCTCCAAGGATCCGGTGCACCCCAACGATCACTGCAACATGGGGCAGTCTTCGAACGATACCTTCCCCACCGCGATGCATATCGCCACCGCCATGTCCGTGCGCGACGTGCTGGTGCCGGGCCTGACCAAACTGGCCGAAGGGTTGGAGAAGAAGTCCGAAGAGTTCAAGGACATCATCAAGATCGGCCGCACCCACACCCAGGACGCGACCCCGCTGACATTGGGCCAGGAATTCTCTGGCTACGCGCATCAGATCCGTCAGGGTCTGGCACGGGTCGAGGCCGCGATGCCCGGCATCTACGAGCTGGCACAGGGCGGTACCGCCGTCGGCACCGGGCTCAACACCCAGAACGGCTGGGGCGAGACCGTGGCGGCCAACATGGCCGAGATCACCGGCCTGCCTTTCGTGACCGCACCGAACAAGTTCGAGGCACTGGCCGCGCATGACGCCATGGTGTTCCTGTCCGGCGCCCTCGCGACCATCGCGGGCAGCTGCTACAAGATCGCAAACGACATCCGCTTCCTCGGCTCTGGTCCGCGTTCGGGTCTGGGTGAGCTGATCCTGCCGGAAAACGAACCCGGTTCCTCGATCATGCCCGGCAAGGTGAACCCAACGCAGGCAGAAGCGCTGACACAGGTCGCCGCCCATGTCATGGGCAACGACGCCGCGATCAAATTCGCTGGCAGCCAGGGCCATTTCGAACTGAACGTCTACAACCCGATGATGTCCTACAACCTGCTGCAGTCGATCCAGCTGCTGGGTGATGCGGCGGACAGCTTTACCGAGCGGATGCTGATGGGCATTCAGGCCAACGAGCCCCGCATCGAAAAGCTGATGAAAGAGTCGCTGATGCTGGTCACCGCTCTGGCGCCGACCATCGGCTATGACAACGCCACCAAGGTCGCCAAGACCGCGCATAAGAACGGCACCACCCTCAAGGAAGAAGCCATCGCGCTCAGCTTTGTGGATGAAGCCACCTTTGACGCTGTGGTGCGCCCCGAAGACATGATCGGGCCCAAGGCCTGATGGCGGAACCGGTCAATCTGAACCGGTTCAGAAAACAAAAAGCGCGGGCCGACAAAAAGGCCCGCGCTGATGCCAACGCTGTGAAATTCGGCCGCAGCAAGGCCGAGAAACAGCTGGACCGCAGTCGGCGTGACAAAAGCGACCGCCAACTTGACGGTCACAAGTCCGAAGAATGAGCAACCGTCCCAAGAAACACTCCCTGACCCTGCGCGGGCACCGCACCTCGGTCTCGCTGGAGGATGAATTCTGGACCGCCTTCCGCGCCATAGCCGCCAAGGAAGGCCGTGCAATCAACGACTTGGCAGCCGACATTGATGCAGAACGCGGAACAGAATGCGGGCTGGCCTCGGCCATCCGCCTGCACGTTCTGCGCCACCTGCAGGCGCATCAGACCGGGGACTGATCCCGCCGCTCCAGCCGCAGCCAGATCCCATTCTTTGCCCGCACCGTTAAATGGGCAACCGGAACGGGCTCCTTGCCTGCCACCGGCGCCACCCGGAAATGGCGCAGCAGCATCGACAGGATCAACGGCCCTTCGACCATAGCAAAGCCAGCACCGGTGCAGACCCGGGGACCAGCCGAGAACGGCATATAGGCTTCACGTTGACACTTTTTACCATTCTCGGTCTGCCAGCGCTCCGGATCAAAGCCATCCGGGTTGTCCCACAGCCGTTCGTGGCGATGCAGGTGCCAGGGGCTGAGCACCAGTTGCGACCCTTTCGGCACTTCGCGGTCGCGGAAGCGTTCGGGGCACGTCGCCTCGCGTACCATCATCGGCACCGGCGGATAGAGCCGCAGCGCCTCGCGGAACACATCGCGGCTGATGCGCATGCGGGATACTGCGGCGAAACTGTCGTCCTCAAGCGCGGCGGCTTCCTCGGCCACCCTTTCCTGCCACTCCGGATAAATCGCCATCAGATAAAGCGTCCAGGCCAGCGCCGATGCACTGGTTTCATGGCCGGCCAGAAAGAAGATTGCCACCTGATCGACCATTTCCTCGGTGGAAAATCGCGCTCCGGTTTCCGGGTCGGCATTGGTCATGATCTTGGTCGCAAGGTCCTGCGGCGCGGTTCCGGCAGCGATTTCGGCTGCGCGCTCATCCGTCAACTGGGTAATCAGGGCGCGAATGCGCGTAGCATTCTCTCGCGTTCCCTTGCGAAAGAAACGCGGCATCCAGCGCGGCACCGGCACAAAGGCGGCGAGATTCAGGATTGGCTGGCTGCGCTGGTAGTCCCTAAACCGGGAGAACACCTCGGCGGCAACCTCGTGCTCGATGGGGATTGAAAACAGCGTGCGAAAAATCACATCCGCCGCCACATGCGAAGTGACTGCTTCGATCTCCACCTCCCCCTCCTGCCCCTTTAGGCGCGCGGCAGCGGCTTCGGCAGCGGCACGCATCGCCGGGAAGGTCTCTTTCAGACGCCCGCCTTCGAATGCCGGGTCGATGATCCGGCGCTGGCGCTTCCAGGTTTCGCCATTGGTCAGGAACACCGAATTACCCAGCAGCGGCTTCAGCCCCTCGCTGATCCGGTCCGATTTCGGGAAATCGTCCGGGCGGTACTTCAGCACCGTTTTCACCAGATCCGGCTGATTCAGCAGAAAGGACCGGAAGAAGGGCGTGCGAAACTCCGCCATCCAGGCCCGGTAAAGCCGCGCGGGCTGCGCCGACAGGATGTCCTTGCGAAACAGCCTCACATAGCGCCAGAGCGATACTTTGTCGGGGCGCGAGGCGGGTTTGGGTGGCAGGGGGGTCATGGCGATGGCACCGAGGTATAGCCCGAGGTCGGCGCCTCGATCCGGGATTTCGACGCAGGCCGCCCCTCGTAACGCTCTGCCAGCGAGATGGGGCCTGCGGTGATCTGAAAGTAGTCATAGTCACCGGGCCGGTCAAAGGCGCAGAGATACTGAAAATGCAGCCGGAAGAACCGCCAACGCAGCTCTTTCCAGCGCCCAGGGCTCAGCGTTTGTGTAAAGGCCGCCGAAACGACCAGTGGCCAGCGTTTTTCATCTGGTGCAACGCCGCTGACGCAGACCGGATCGCACAAGGCAAAGGCGCAGCCATCCCCCGGCGCGCTGACATCTACCCAGAATAGTTCCGGACTGGCCGACAGATACCGCAGATCGCCGCGCAGCCGGTCAGCCTTTGGCAGGAAGGATACCATCGGCACGACCTGACCAAGGCTGAGAAACCCCAACGCCGGGCGCGCCGCGGGCAACCCTTCGCGCAACAGATCCGCTAGCACCGAAACACCGACATGGGCGCCGGATGAGTGGCCAACGACCAGAACCTCATCCACTGTGTTTTCTTCGATGGCGCGGCGGATCAGCTGCCGGAACTCCGCCATGCGGGCCTCCAGCTCGGGCGGGTTGGCCCCGCGCGAGGCTGCGGAATAGGCGTAATCATGCATCAGGTAATAGGCAAAGAGCTTACCATCGCGCGCCTTGAACCAGCGCAGCAGTGCAATCGCAGTTAAAATCAGCGCCGCAATGAATGCCACCGCGCCGATGACCGCCGCTGTCTGAGACCCAGCCACAGGGGTGAGCGCCCATTGTGCGAGCCAGTCGATTGCACCGCCGACAACAGCCCCCAACGCCAGCGCCAGCAGCAATTGCAGCAGCAGCATGCCCACCGGATAAAGCGCTGCAATCACCGGCCCCTTGCGCAGACGCATCAGGCGAAAAAGCGCGCCGGTCGAGATATAGGTCCAGGCGGTGCGCGCCAGTTGCAGATAGGTCGCCGGAATGGAGGCCGCCATGCTGCCCCGCACGATGTCAGACCAGACCAGAACCTCAACATCGACCGTCACCTCGGTCCCGTCGATCTCGGCCTCTACGTGCCAGCCATAGGGACCGTCAGCCTGTTTGGGGCGCTGCGAGATCTGGTAGCCAGAGATCGCCGCCTGGGCGGCGCTTTCGCTGCGGTAAAGCTCACGATAGCGGCGGGGGTGGATGGGATCGTAACCGGGGATGTAAAAAACCTGTCGGCGGCGCACTGTTGCACCGCCGATGGATTGATCGCAGTCCTGCCTTGCCGTTCTGCCCATTCCGGCCTCATTCGATTTCACTCGAGATTAGCGGCGGATCTGGGCAAGAGTAAGACCCCGGCGGCGGCTCTTAGCCAAGTGTTGCAAGCGCGGGGAATGTTTCCAGCAGCCACCAGGAGAAGGTGGAGAACAGACCGGTCACCAGCATGATCCCAACCACCAGCAGCAGGCCGCCCATCACTTTTTCGATGAGCCCCATGTGGCGCTTCATCCGGTTCATCAGCGCCATGGAACGGTTAAGGAAAATCGCCGCCAGCAGGAAGGGAACGCCCAGTCCCAACGCATAGACACCGAGCAACAGCGTTCCGCGGCTGACCGAAGCCTCAGAGGCCGCCAGCGACAGGATCGCGCCCAGCTGCGGGCCGATGCAGGGCGTCCAGCCAAAGGCAAAGGCGAGACCAAGCACATAGGCCCCGATGGCGGACCCACCGGATTGCCCCGCTTCCATCCGTGCTTCGCGGTCGAGGATCGGAATGCGGAAGACCGACAGGAAGTGCAGGCCAAAGACGATCACGACAACGCCGGAGACCTTGGCGAACAGCTCCTGATTTTGCAGGACGAAGGCGCCAAAGGCCGAGGCGGTGAACCCCAGCAGCAGGAACACCGTCGACAGCCCCAGCACAAAGAACAGTGCCGAGACGATCACCTTGCGCCGGGCGGTTGCCGTGCCTTGCATCTCTCCGATGGTGACGCCGCTCATATAGGCCAGATAGGGCGGCACGATCGGCAACACACAGGGCGACAGAAAGCTGATAAGACCAGCCGTCAGCGCCACGAACATGGCAGGAATCAGTCCTGCGTCGATGATTTCAATTCCAAACATAGCTCTCACTTAATCCAGTGCAGACCAAAGGTCACTGGTACCTGCGGTCACATCCTTGTGGACAGGCTGTGAGAGGCACCTTATCTGCAGGATATGACTGACGAAAACACCACTCTAGATGCCATCGGGCTGCTTTGCCCCCTGCCCGTTCTGAAGGCCCGCAAACGGCTGAAGGCGCTGGCCCCGGGCGATACGCTGACCATGCTGGCCGATGATCCTGCGGCCATCATCGATGTGCCGCATTTCTGTGCCGAGGCCGGGCATGAGTTCCTTGGCCAAAGCGACGGAACCGGGCACCAGATCTACCGCATCCGAAAAGGCAGCTGAGATCCCTATTTCCATGGGGCGAAAGCCAGGTCCCCGCACCTGAAGCGGTCAGTTTGTCTCTCTTTCGGGGTAAAGCGCCGGAGTGTCCTGGCTGAAGGTATTGACCCAGCCTGCACCACTGCGCTGCCAGATGGAGCTGATGTACATCACCTCTTCCACCGTCTTGCCGCAACGGCAGTAGAGGGCGCGATAAGACAGCAGTCCGTGATCCGGCCCCAGCGCCCTGACCTTTGCCTCCGAGATCTCGTAGCGGTCAATCGACGCACCAGCGCTGATCTGCGCCACGTGATCCTCCCGGCCCGCAAAGCCGTCCGGGTAAACCCCCAGAAAATCCGCACTTAGCAAGGCGGCGTCTGCTGCACTATCGCCGGTTTGCAGCGCCTGCCAGACCCGCGCCTCACACTCCAACAACGCGTTCAGTAGCTCTGTGTCGCTGTGCGGCCGCGTCTTTGCCATGGCGATCCCCTCAGTAATGAAAAAGGGGCGGACCCTGCGGCCCGCCCCGATATCAGTCTCAGCTTCCCAGTGACCACCAGCCGCGGCGCTTGGGCTTGGGCGGGGCTTCCGGTTCTGGCGCTGGCGCAGGTTCTGCCGCTGCCACAGCCACCTCGGGCTCCTTGGTTTCCGGTTCTGCTGTCTCAGGGGCCGTAGCTTCCGGCTCAGCGGGTTTCTCGGCCTCTTCAGGCGCAGCGGTCTCCGCCTCGGCAGGTGCAGTTTCGGCGGCCTCCTCTTCTGCCACCGGTTCCACCTCAGGCGCGGCCTCCGGCTCAGCAGCAGCAGTTGCCTCGGCGGGTTCTACCGCCTCGGGCTCTTCCGCAGGCGCAGCCTCAGCGGCATCGGGTGCAGCTTCCGCTTCGGCAGCTGCTTCCGCAGGTGCTTCGGCAGCAACGGCTTCTTCTGGCTGCGACGCAGGGCTTTCGGCTTGGTCGGGCTCTGCGGGTTTCTCTTCGGTCACCGCATCTGCAGTCTCGGCCTCTGCAGCCTCTGCCGGTTTATCGGAAGATTTTTTGCGGCTGCGGCTCTGGCTGGTGCGGGTGCGACGGGTGCGTTTGGCAGGCTTCTTCTCTTCCTGCTCAGCGCCCTCTTCCGCGCCCTCCGCCTTGGCCTCGGCTGCGTCAGCGAGCTGATCAGACTTGGCGTCCTGCGCCGAACCGTCTTCCGTAGACTTGTCACCCTCCGCAACTCCAGCAGACTGGTCTTTGTCACCTTCGGACTGATCGCCGTTGTTCTCGCCATTGTCCTGATCCGAGGATCCGGACTTGCGCCGCCGCCGACGACGACGCTTGCGCTTGGGTTTGTTCTCACTATCGCCTTCGGCCTCGGGCTGGGTCTTGTTGCCTTCATCGACAGAGGTGGTCTCCTCTGCTTCCGCAGCCTCACTTTCGTCGGCATCAATCTGATCCATGATCGAAGTATCAACGGAGACCACGGGCGATGCGGCCACCGGAACCGTGCGCGATGCGGTCTTGAACTTCTCAAGCTCGAAATCCGGGCTGACCAGATGCGGGTGGCCCTCGATGCGCACGGAGAGACCGTAGCGCGCTTCGATCTGCGCAATATGTTCGCGTTTCTGGTTCATCAGATAATTGGCGATGGCCACCGGGCATTTCACCAGAACCTCACGCGAGCGGCGGCGGGTGCCTTCTTCCTCGATCTGACGCAGGATCGACAGGGCCAGCGAGTCATCCGAGCGGATAAGGCCGGTGCCATGGCAATGCGGGCACGGCGCCGTGGTCGCCTCGATCATGCCGGGGCGCAGACGCTGACGCGACATTTCCATCAGACCAAAGCCGGAAATGCGGCCCACTTGAATGCGGGCACGGTCGGTTTTCAGCTTGTCCTTCATACGCTTTTCGACGGCGGCGTTGTTCTTGCGCTCGTCCATGTCGATGAAGTCGATGACGATGAGCCCCGCAAGGTCACGCAGACGCAGCTGTCGCGCCACCTCTTCGGCGGCCTCCAGGTTGGTCTTGAGCGCAGTTTCCTCGATCGAGGCTTCCTTGGTCGCCCGGCCGGAGTTCACGTCGATGGCTACCAGGGCCTCGGTCACGCCGATCACGATATAGCCGCCTGATTTCAGCTGCACCGTCGGGTTGAACATGCCCGCCAGGTAGCTTTCCACCTGGTAGCGCGCAAAGAGCGGCAGCGTCTCGTTGTAGTTCTTCACGTTCTTGGCGTGGGACGGCATGATCATCTTCATGAAGTCCTTGGCGATGCGGTAGCCGCGCTCGCCCTCTACCAGAACCTCGTCGATCTCGCGGTTGTATAGATCGCGGATCGAGCGTTTGATCAGGTCGCCCTCTTCATAGATCTTGGCCGGCGCGATGGATTTCAGCGTCAGCTCGCGGATCTGTTCCCAGAGGCGCTGCAGGTATTCATAGTCGCGCTTGATCTCGGCCTTGGTCCGTTTGGCACCAGCGGTGCGCACGATGAGACCTGCGCCCTGCGGCACGTCCAGTTCGGTTGCAATATCCTTCAGCTTCTTGCGGTCGGCGGCATTGGTGATCTTGCGGCTGATGCCACCGCCACGGGCGGTGTTGGGCATCAGTACGCAGTAACGGCCTGCCAGCGACAGGTAGGTGGTCAGCGCCGCGCCCTTGTTACCGCGCTCTTCCTTGACGACCTGCACCAGAAGAACCTGGCGCACCTTGATGACTTCCTGAATCTTGTAGCGACGCGGACGCGGCTTGCGCGGCGGACGGATGTCCTCGCTGTCATCCTCGTCTGCGACGGATTCGATGGTCTCATCTTTCGAGGTCGCGTCAGACTTCGCGGTGTCTTCTTTGTCGTCCTCGTCCTTATCGTCAGATTCATCTTGTTCGGCAGACTCAGCCTTGTCGACTACATCACCGTTGTCCGCACCGGCATCCTCGGCTGTGCCAGCATCGGCGGCCGCATCATCGCCAGCCGCTTCTTCGGCGCTGGTAGCCTCTGCACCGTTCTGATCGTCGCCATCCGGCTCTTCAACCGGGGTTTCCGCAACGGTCTCCATCGGCGAGGTGCCCTCGGGGACCTCGGCAAGCTTGTCATCCGCAGCGCCATCTTCGGCGTCCAGATCGATGGTTTCCATACCCGCGATTTCAGCCTTTTTTGGGCTGTCTTTTTCCGGGGCCTGGGTGGACGCCTCATCACCATTGTCCTGCGGCGTGACCTCTTTGGTCTCCACCGCATCACCGGCGTTCGCCTTGGCAGCTTTGGTGCGCGAAGACTTGCGGCTGCGCGAGCGCGAGCCACGGGACGGTTTGCTTTCTTCTTCCTCGTCGCGGGCGCGCATCGCCTCGGCGTAGGCGCGCTCTTCTTCCATCAGCGCCTCACGATCGGCGACGGGGATCTGGTAATAGTCCGGATGGATTTCCGAAAACGCGAGGAACCCGTGGCGGTTTCCACCGTAATCGACAAAGGCCGCCTGAAGCGAAGGTTCGACCCGAGTTACTTTTGCGAGATAGATATTGCCGGCAAGCTGGCGTTTGTTTTCGGATTCAAAGTCGAACTCCTCGACCTTGTTTCCATCAACCACCACGACGCGGGTCTCTTCCGCGTGGGTGGCATCGATAAGCATCTTCTTGGCCATGTTTCCTTGGTGCACCTGCCCAGTGCAAACAAAGCCCCTCCTCTTCCGGGGGGCTGCGCGTGTTTTGGGTGGTGTCTTGTCAGGGCGATTTCAGACTGCGCGCCGCAGGTCAGGGTCCCGAAACATGCGTCCGGCCCTTTGTCCTGTATGCTCTTCGCTCTCGCGCGCGTCATCGCGGTTCTTCTCCGACAGGTGGGATATCCCGAACCCTGCCATGTTATTCCTTCCCGGTCGTGCCGGAAGAGGTGCTAGGCTGCCCCTTCACAAGGGGCAAATCGGTCTGCCTCAGCTTTCTCGGTTCTTTCCGGACAAAAGCATGAGACAGCGAATCTCATAAGGCTGGATGCGAAAGAGGCATCCTTTTCCTGTATTTTCAGCATAAGGCCTGAAACCGGGAAATGACAATGGCCATTCGGCACGGGCATTGCTGAAAGTGTAAACTATTCTTCCTTAGACGGTATTGGTTAACAAATCCCCGAAAAACTGCGGTGTTTTTCCGCAAAAAAGCGACCTGAATGGAAAACGGCGCCGGTGCATCCCAGCGCCGCATCAATGTCGAACAAAGCCAAAACCTGCCTCAGCCAGGTTGCAGTCCAAGCCTGCAGCTGTCAGCTCAGGTATTCTGAGCGCTGCAATCCGTATTTGGCCATCTTCTCATTCAGCGTCCGGCGCGGCAGGCACAGCTCCTCCATCACCGAGGCGATGGAGCCCTTGTGGCGGCGCATGGTGTTGTCGATCAACATGCGTTCAAAGGCTTCGACGTATTCCTTCAGGGGCTTACCTTCGGTGGTCATCACCGGCTGCATTTCCTCGTGATCTGACATCAGCAGGGATGCAATCGTGCCAGATCCGCGCCGGGATTGTAGAACCGCTCGTTCGGCCACATTGATCAGCTGGCGCACGTTGCCCGGCCAGGGGGCCTGCAACAGCTGTGCGGCCTCCTGTGCGGTGACCTGCGGTGCCTCGCAGCCGTATTCTTCAGAGAATTGCTCGCTGAAGCGGGTGAACAGAGTCAGGATATCCTCGCCGCGCTGGCGCAGGGGCGGCACGGTGATCCGCAATGCCGCAAGGCGGTAGAACAGATCCGGGCGCAGCGCGTCCTCGCAGGTCTTGCCCGCCTCCTGTAGGTTCGAAATGGCGATGATACGGGTTTCGCCCGGCATGCCCTGTTCGTTGATCACGCTCAGGAGCTTGGCCTGCAGCGCCTCGCTCAGCGCCTCCACGTCCTCCAACACCAATGTGCCGCCGCGGGCCTCTTCAATGGCGGGCAACAGGCTGTCCTCGGGTTGCATCGGACCAAACAGACGCTTCGAGAGGGCCTCTTCCTCCAGTGCGGCGCAGGAGACCAGAACGAATTTCTTGCCCGCCCGGCTGCCAACCGCGTGCAGCGCATGGGCCACCAGTGTCTTGCCGGTGCCGGTCTCGCCATCGATGAGCACGTGCCCGTCGGCTTGGCCCAGATCCAGAATATCCTCGCGCAGGCGTTCCATCACTGGGCTCATCCCGATCAGTTTCTTCATGATCTGGCCGCCATCGGACAATTCGCGGCGCAGCGCCCGGTTGTCGAGCGTCAGGCGGCGGGAGTTGGTGGCCCGCTTCGCCAGTTCCGACATCCGGTCCGGATTGAAGGGTTTTTCCAGGAAATCGAAGGCCCCGACGCGCATCGCCTCGACTGCCATGGGCACATCACCATGACCCGTGATCATGATCACGGGAAGGGCGCTGTCGCTGCCCATCAGTTTCTTCAGGAACTGCATCCCGTCCATGCCAGGCATCTTGATGTCTGAGATCACGATCCCCGGGTAATCCGAGCCCAGAACCTTCAGCGCATCCTCGGCACTGGCAAAGGTTTCAGTGTCATAGCCCGACAGGGCCAGCCACTGGCTGATCGACTGGCGCATATCCTGTTCATCATCAACGATCGCGATTTTCATAGCCTGTGCCATGCGCGGCCTCTCCATCTTTAACGCCGCTTATTCAGCGGCTTCGATACCGTCCACAAGGATCGGCAACTGTATTTCAAACACGGCGCCGCCGTTTTGCCCGTTGCGGGCAATCAGCCGCCCCCCGAGGTCGTTCACGATCCCCGAGGAGATGGCAAGCCCCAGTCCGACCCCATCGCCGGGCTGTTTGGTGGTGTAGAAGGGTTCGAACAGATTGTCGAAATCCTTGATCCCGTTGCCATTGTCGCGCACCGACAGGGTTGCTGTCTCGCCTGCCGCCAGCAGGATCTCCACCTCGGGGTCCTCTACAGATTTGGTGGCATCCAGTGCATTGCGCAAGAGGTTGACCATCACCTGCTCCAGCCGCAACCGGTCGCCCATAACGTAAACCGGCTGATCGGGCAGCATTCGGGTGATCTTGACCTGACGCTGACGCAGCTGCGGTTCCATCATCGACAGGGACGACGCCAGCGCATCGCCCATGTTTACAGGGGCAAAGGCATCGCCTGCCTTGCGGGCGTAAGATTTCAGCTGCCGGGTAATGGCGCCCATGCGTTCGATCAGATCATCGATACGCCCAAATGAGGCAAGTGCCTCTTCGGGGCGGTTGCGGTTAAGCAGCAGCCGCGCCCCGGCCAGATAGGTTTTCATTGCCGCCAGCGGCTGATTGAGCTCGTGACTAACCGCCGCTGACATCTCCCCCAGCGCCGCGAGTTTCGAGCTTTGCGCCAGGCTTTGTTCGGCCACGGCAAGGGTTTCCTGCACCCGTTCCCGTTCGGCGATTTCCCGCTGCAGCCGTGCGTTCAATACGCGAAGCTCCGCCGACTCGCGCTGGAACAGCGCCATGCGCAGCGCCGTCTTGCGGCTGAGCGCATAGAAGGCCAGCGCCAGCAGAATCGCGAATCCCATGATTTCAAGCGCCAGAACCGCGTTCACCCGCTCGCGGATCGAGGCATAGGTGGTGAAGGAGGTCAGCCTCCAGCCCTGGAACGGCACCCGCGTTTCCAGCCGCATCACCGCCTCGCCTTGCAGATAGGCATCGGCTGGCAGGACGGTCCAATCCGCGGTTGCCCGGATTGCGCGCTGAATGGCGCCCTCCGGTGTTTGCAGGCGCAGTGCGTCGCGCTCTTCCTTGCCGCGCCAGCGCGCTTCGGTCGCCAGAACGATACGGCCGGTGCTGTCGCTCACCATCACCGCGTCTGAAATCCCCGCCCAGGCCCGTTCGAATTTCTGCAGATCGACCTCGATCACGATCACGCCGAGCGTCCCGGTGGTGTCAACAATGCGCCGCGAATAGGTAAAACGATAGCCGCCCACCTCGCGTTCAATGACGGAAAAAACGGTAGATTTGGCCCGCACCGCATCGACGAAATAGGGCGCGTTGCGGTGGGTTTCGCCCAGACGGTTGCGATTGGTCGCCGCCACGGTACGCCCGTCGCTGGCCAGCAACATGATTGAGGCAGCGCCGATTTCCTCAACAAAAGAAATCAGTCGGTGGGTGGATAGCGAAAAATCCTGACTTTGCAGCGCTGATATCAGCGCCTGGTCACGCGCCAGTAGCTGCGGCACGATGGCATGGCGGCGCAGCTCACTGACCAGGTTTCCGGAGTAAAGCGCAAGGCGCAGTTCGGCCCGGTTGCGGGTACTTTCGGTGAACCGGTGCGTCAGCATTCGGTTGGTCACCCATACCGTCGTTGCCGCCACCGCCATGAACAGGACCAAGGCCAGCCGCGCCCGCCAGGAGATCGTGCGCGATCTTGCGGCGGACCCGGATTTGGCCACGGGGAGTTCTGTGCGATCAGGCGGGGTGCTCATAGGCTTAACCTATTGCGGCTGCCCGCCTGCCTCAAGTCACGCTGTAGCGACGATCCCGGTCAATGCGCGGAAGACTGCCGTCCCGTCGGTGCCGCCATGACCTTCGTCCGCCGCCCGTTCGGGGTGCGGCATCATGCCCAGAACCCGGCGGTTCTCGGACAGGATCCCGGCAATATCAGCAACCGATCCGTTGGGATTGTCGACATAGGAGAAGGCCACCCGGTCCTGATCCTTCAGCGCCGCAACAGTGTCGGCGTCTGCATAGTAGTTGCCATCGTGGTGGGCGATCGGGATGCCGATCACGTCCCCTGCCGAATAGCCTTCGGTAAAGACGCTGCTCGTGGTCTCGACCTTCAGGTCCACCGTGCGGCAGATGTATTTCAGCCCCGCGTTGCGCAACAGGGCGCCGGGCAGGATGCCGGTCTCGGTCAGGATCTGGAACCCGTTGCAGACACCAAGTGCGTAACCGCCCCGGTTAGCGTGCTCCACAACCGCCTGACAGATCGGCGATTGCGCCGCGATGGCGCCGCAGCGCAGGTAGTCGCCGTAGGAGAACCCGCCGGGCACGCCGACAATGTCGATGCCTTCGGGCAGCTTGCTGTCCTTGTGCCAGACCATGGAGACATCAAATCCGGCCTGTTCAAAGGCCACGGCAAGATCCCTGTCGCAGTTGGATCCGGGGAAAACGACAACGGCAGCACGCATCAGGGGTTCCTTCCTAGCTTGCGAAATCGGTAATGACCGCCACACCCGGAGGCGCCGGACGATCAAATGCGGCCAGCTCGTCGCTGGCCTGTGAAAGAGAGATGGTGCGGGTCACCAGCGGTGCAAGGTCCACCTGCCCCCCCGCAATCAGGTTCAAAAGCGACGGATAGCGCCAGCTGGGCATACCGCGGGTGCCTTGCAGGGTCAGCTGCCCGGAATACAGCGCGTCCATAGGCAAGGTCATCTGGGCATGATCACCCGTAGGCATGCCGATCTGAACCATGCGGCCGAATTTGCGCAGTGATTTCATTGCCGCCACGGTAGTGACCTCAATCCCCAGCGCCTCAAGCGCGACATGTGCTCCGCCACCAGTCAGCTCGCGGACCGCTTCGGCTGCATCGCAGGTTGCGGCATTGACCACCACATCCGCACCAAGCCGCATGGCATAATCCAGCTTATCCTGCTGAATGTCGACGACGATAACCCGCGCGCCCAGTGCCCGCCCCAGGATCAGCGCCGAAATCCCCACACCGCCGCCACCAAAGACAGCCAGCCATTCGCCGCCCTGAAGACGGGCACGCCCGGTCAGTGCCTGCCAGGCCGTTGTCACCCGGCAGCCAAGCGCGGCTGCAATTTCAGGCGCCAGCGTATCAGGCAAGGCAGTGAGGTTGGCATCGGCAAACGGCACCACGATATGATCGGCAAAGGCGCCGTCCTGCGTAAAGCCCGGCAGCGCCTGGTTGGCGCAGATGGTCTGGTCGCCCGCAGCGCAATCACTGCAGCACCCGCAAGCGAGAATGAAAGGCGCGATAACCCGATCACCAGCCCGCCAGCGGTTAACACCCGCACCCACCGCGACGACTTCGCCGCAGTATTCATGGCCGGGTGTCATCGGCAGCTTTACATCGGGGTCAGCCCCGCTCCAGGCGTGCCAGTCGGACCGGCATACGCCGCAGGCCAGTACCCGCAGCACCACTTCGCCCGGCGCGGGCGACGGGTCCGGCAGAGTTACCAGCTCCAGCGGCTGGCGAAAGCCGATCAGCCGCGCCGCCCGCATCGGTCAGGCCAGCTCGATCTCGTAAGATTCGATCACGGTATTGGCGAGCAGCTTCTCGCACATGTCCCGCACATCCGCCTCGGTGGCGTCGTCGCTCAGCTCCAGATCGATGACCTTGCCCTGACGGACGCCTTCGACCTTGTCAAAGCCCATGGCGCCAAGCGCGTGGCGGACCGCCTCGCCCTGGGGATCCAGAACTCCGTTCTTCAGCATCACATGCACCTGTGCCTTCATCGCGTCTTTCCTCAGCTTTCGGTCACAAAGCCCGCCACGGGCTTGTTGTTGTCAGATCTATGCCCTGCCTGCCATCTTCACGGGACCACAGCCCCGGATAGGCGGGACGGGTCGGTCAGTTGACCAGAGTCGGCTTTCCCGCTGCAGGCGGGTTGTTCGGCATCACGCCCAGACGGCGTGCCACTTCGGTATAGGCGTCGGTCAGGCTACCCAGATCGCGGCGGAACACGTCCTTGTCCAGCTTCTGGCCGGTTTCGATGTCCCACAGGCGGCAGCTGTCCGGGCTGATCTCATCAGCGACAACCAGACGCTGGAAATCACCGTCGTAGACCCGGCCGATCTCGATCTTGAAGTCGACGAGGCGAATGCCCACAGCCAGCATCACGCCGGACAGGAAATCGTTGACCCGCAACGCCAGGCTCAGGATATCGTCCATGTCCTGCTGGCTGGCCCAGCCGAACGCGGCGATATGTTCCTCTGTAACCAGCGGGTCACCCAGCGCGTCGTCCTTGTAGCAATACTCGACGATGGGGCGTGGCAATTGCGTGCCCTCGTCGATACCCAGACGTTTGGACATGCTGCCGGCCGCGTAATTGCGCACGATCACCTCAAGCGGGATAATCTCGCAGCTGCGCACCAGCTGTTCGCGCATATTGAGCCGCTTCAGAAAATGCGTCGGCACGCCGATCTGGCCTAGCCCCTGCATGAAGAATTCGCTCAAGAGGTTGTTCAGAACCCCCTTGCCCTCGATCACGTCCCGCTTTTCTGCGTTGAACGCGGTGGCATCGTCCTTGAAGTACTGCACGATGGTTCCGGGCTCGGGACCTTCATACAATGTCTTGGCTTTGCCTTCGTAGATCTTCTTGCGACGTGCCATGAGGAACCTTTCGGGGGTCAGGGGCGGGAATCCGTCCCGGTTTCTTGCCGCTCTCTTAGTGCAAGCGACATTGCGCCGCAAGCGCGGCGCGCGGTCACAGGCTTGCTGTGAAGGGATATTTGGTTCCGCAGGCCGCTCTTGGCGCTATTGCAGTGCGACCGGGGCAGGCGCATAGTCATTTCATGCCATAGTGCGGAACAGGAGGAAATGATGAGTACTTTTGACAGTCGCGAGCAGGCTTTCGAGGCCAAATTTGCCCATGATGAGGAAATGCAGTTCAAAGCGCAGGCCCGCTGCAACAAGCTGCTCGGTCTCTGGGCGGCCGAAATGCTGGGAAAGTCCGGCGATGCAGCCGAGGCCTATGCCAAAACGGTGGTTACCGCCGATTTTCAGGAACCGGGGCACGAGGACGTTGTCCGCAAGCTGGCGGAGGATCTGACTGGCCGGGTGAGCGCCGATGACATCCGCGAGAAGATGACCGACACGCTGGCCCTTGCCAAGGAACAGATTCTGTCCGAAATCAGCTGAGGCATGCATCTCCCGCCCAGCTTGGTCGGGAGGGGCATTAACTGAAATCATCGATATTAACTGAAGAAGAACGCCTTCTTTGGTATTCTCCTGCGCGAACCGCTGGTGCGGCGATTACGCAGGGATGCTGATGACAATCCACACTCTCCCTCTTTCCGGTGCAGGCCGCGGCCGCCTCTGGACGAGCCTGAAGGACGGTTTTGGCGCCGGTTTCCGGTGGGTCACGCCTGTGGCCATGACGGTCCTGTGTCTCTGGGCCTTTGAGGCCAAACTTGGCCTTCCCTCCCTTGCCGAACTTGGTCACACACTAGCCACCTTGCCCGCATGGGGCTGGCTGGGGGCCTCTATCGCCACCGCAATCAGTTTCTGGGCTTTGGGACGCTACGACTCCGTGGCACACCGCCATCTGCAAACCGGCCTTGATGGCGCCGCGGCCCGCCGCGCCGGAATGGCCGCCATCGCGTTCTCACAGACAGCTGGCTTTGGGCTCATCACCGGCACCTATGCCCGTTGGCGCCTGCTGCCGGGTCTTACCGCGCTGCAGGCCGCCAAGATCACTGCCCTTGTCGGGTTCACCTTCATGGCCACGCTGGCCGCTATCGCCGGGGTTGCCCTCGTGCTCTTCCCGCCAATCCAGGGGTTTGGCTGGATTGGCGGGCTGTTGCTGGCCGGTTTCATCTGTGCGGTTGCGGCCAGCTTCTGGTTTCCGTCCCTGAGGATCGGCAAGCTCAGACTGCGCTGGCCTTCACTGATTGCCCTGACGGCGCTGATGGGCTGGACCCTGATCGATGTGGTGGCGGCGGGAACTGCCCTTTGGATGCTGCTGCCGGATACGGTCCAGATTGCCTGGTCGATGTTGGTGCCTGTCTATCTGATCGCCCTTGGCGCTGCGATCCTGTCCTCCGCCCCCGGTGGCGCCGGTCCACTGGAGCTGACGGTCTGCGCCCTGCTGCCTAGCGCGGATACCAGCGCCCTCGTCGGCGCCCTCGTCGCCTTTCGCCTTGTATACTATGTGCTGCCTGCCGCGCTGGCTTGCGGCATGCTGTTCCTCCCGGGTATGGGCCGCGCGAAATCCAGCGCCCCGACCGATGCTGACCTGTTGGGCGCCCGTCGCACCCCTGCCGCAGATCTGCCCGCAACCCGCGCCTGCGCCGAAACGGCAATCATCCGGCAGAACGGAGGCCACGTGCAGGCCCTGGGTTTCAACCAGCTTGCGGTGCTTGACAGCCCGCAATGCACGGTAGCCTTCTTTGATCCCCTGTCGGGCCACACGCTCGAAGTCTTTGCCCCGCTTGCCGCCTATGCTCGGCAGCGGAATGGCTCTGCCTGTTTCTACAAATGCGGCGCCCGCACTGGGACGCTGGCCCGCAAGGCCGGATGGAGGATCCTGCGCATCGCGCAAGAGGCCGTGGTCCGGCCCACCACCTTCAGCGACAGCGGCTCCTCCCACCGGCAGCTGCGCCGCAAGCTCCGCCATGCGGAAAAGGCGGGCCTCAAGGTCATGCAGGCCCCCGCCTCTCTGCCGATCGACCAGATGGGCGCCATCGACGCCGCCTGGCAGTCCACGCACGGACACGCCCACGGTACCACCATGGGCCGGTTCGAACCGGGATACCTGGCCGAGCAGCGCGTGTTCCTTGCCTGGAAGGACGGACGGCTTGAGGGATTTGTCAGCCTGCACGCCACGCCCGGAGAGTGGTGCCTGGACCTGATCCGCATCGTGCCTGACGCGCCGGATGGCACAGGCCACGCGCTGGTGCGCACCGCGATTGCTGCCGCCGCGCTGGAAAACGTGCCGCGCCTGTCGCTGGCGGCAGTGCCCGACCACCGCTGGGCCAAGCATACCGATCCGGGACTGCGCCGCTTCAAATCCTGTTTCGCGCCGCGCTGGGAACCACGCTATCTGGCGTCGCCCAGCTGGCCGCAGATGGCTGTCTCCCTGATTGAGCTTCTGCGTCTTGTGCACCGCCCGGGTCCCGTGCAGCCAGTCCTGCAGACCAGTAGCGATGACGCAGGCCAGACTTCGGACGCAGAGAATGATCTCCTCGACCGCTATCCGGCTCATAATGAACTTGAGCAAAATGAAATTGCCCTGCGCGCCGCGCCGTGACAGGAGGGGCCACTCCGCACTGGCCCGCCAGTGCGCCCCAGTGCCAACCCTTTGACGGGACCGATCAGCGATGACCAACACCTTTATTCAGCTCCTGCAAGACAAAGACGTGCTGCTGGCCGACGGCGCCACTGGCACCAACCTGTTCAACATGGGCCTGCAATCGGGCGATGCGCCCGAGTTGTGGAACACCGACGAGCCGAAAAAGATCATGGCGCTTTATCAGGGTTCGGTCGATGCGGGCAGTGATCTGTTCCTGACCAACAGCTTTGGCGGCACCGCTGCCCGCCTGAAACTGCACGACGCCCAGGGCCGCGTGCGCGAGCTGAACCGCGCCGCTGCGGAACTGGGCCGCGAGGTTGCCGACAAGGCCGGGCGCAAGATCGCCGTCGCGGGCTCGGTCGGCCCCACCGGTGAAATCATGCAGCCGGTCGGAGAACTGTCGCACGCGCTGGCGGTGGAAATGTTTCACGAACAGGCCGAAGCCCTGAAAGAAGGCGGCGTCGACGTGCTCTGGCTGGAAACCATTTCCGCCCCTGAAGAATTCCGCGCCGCGGCCGAGGCGTTCAAACTCGCGGATATACCCTGGTGCGGCACCATGAGCTTTGACACCGCCGGGCGTACCATGATGGGCGTCACCTCCGAAGCGCTGGCGCAGCTGGTCGAGGAGTTCGACAATCCGCCGCTCGCCTTTGGCGCCAATTGCGGCACCGGCGCCTCAGACATCCTGCGCACCGTGCTCGGCTTTTCGGCGCAGGGCACCGAGCGGCCGATCATCTCCAAGGGCAACGCCGGCATTCCGAAATACGTCGACGGCCACATCCATTATGACGGCACGCCCGAACTGATGGGTGAATACGCGGTGATGGCGCGCGATTGCGGCGCCAAGATCATCGGCGGCTGCTGTGGCACCATGCCCGAGCATCTGCGCCACATGCGCGCCGCGCTGGACAGCCGCCCGCGCGGTGACCGCCCCACGCTGGAGCAGATCGTCGAAGTGCTTGGCCCCTTCTCCTCGGCCAGCGATGGCACCGGTGAAGATGCCGCTGCTGCCGGTGAGCGCCGCAGCCGCCGGGGTCGCCGCCGCGGCTAAGTTTCCCCCTCTTTATTCTATGAAACGGCAGTCCGATCCCGGGCTGCCGTTTTTCGTTTCACCAATCGCAGCCCTGTTCAGCGGGTTCCGTGACCCGCAGGCGCCTAAAGCCCATCCGCCACCATGGCTCGAACCTTCACTGCCTTTTCGAAATGATCCAGCTGGTGCGTCTCAATCCACCAGGTGGCCGCCTCCATCAACAGGGCGGGATCATCATTGCGATTGGCGAAAAAGGCATAAAAGGACAGGCCGACACCGGCCCCCTTCTGAGCAATTTTACGGTCGCACACCGTAAGGATCTTCTGACGCAGCTCAGCGCGCATAGCTCACTCCCATTCCCACATTCCAGTGCCCAAACCGGCCCGGTCAAAACAGCGCCAGCTGATCCCCGGCCTGCGCCGGGCGCGCAAAGAGATCGCAGCGCTGCGGTTCAGACCTCTCGGTCAGGCCCAGACGCTTGCAGGCGGCGCGAAACCGGCGCCCGATCATTCCAGCATATTCACCAGTGCCCCGCATCCGCTCACCCCAGCGCGGATCATATTCCCGCCCGCCATGCATCTCCCGCAGGCGGGCCATAACCTTGTCCGCGCGGCCCGGCACGTGCAAGGACAGCCACTCCTGCCAGAGTTCGGACACTTCGCGCGGCAGGCGCAGCATGATCCAGCTGGCAGCATCGGCGCCCGCCTCGGCCCCGGCAGCAAGCAGCGCCTCAATCTCGTGATCGGTCAATCCCGGCACGATGGGTGACGTCATGACCCGCACCGGGATCCCCGCCTCCGACAGGCGGCGGATCGTGGCCAGCCGCCGGGCGGGTGATGGGGCCCGTGGCTCCATCCGGCGGGATAGGTCCGGATCCAGCGTCGTGACCGAAATGCCAACCCGTACCAGCCCCAGCGCGGCCATCTCTGACAGAAGGTCGATATCCCGCTCGACCAGCGCTCCCTTGGTGACGATGGCCACGGGGTGCCGGAAATCCCGCAGCACCTTCAGGCAGCTGCGGGTGATCTCCAGATCCCGCTCACAGGGTTGGTAGGGATCGGTGTTGGTGCCGATGGCGATCGGCGCCACCTTGTATCGCTTCGCGCAGAGCTCCTTGCGCAGCAGCTCGGCGGCATTGGGCCGCGCGATCAGCTGGGTTTCGAAATCCAGCCCCGGTGACAGGCCCAGATAGGCATGCGTGGGCCGCGCAAAACAATAGATACAGCCATGTTCGCAGCCCCGATACGGATTGATAGAGCGATCGAAGGGAAGATCCGGCGAGCGGTTGTAGCTGATGATGGATTTGGCCGTTTCCTGCCGGATTTCGGTGGGAATCACCTCCGGCGGTGCCTCTTGCTCCCAGCCGTCATCGACCGCGATTCTCGGCAGATCGAACCGGCCTGTCGCATTGCTGACACTGGCGCGCCCTTTGCGGCGCATGTGGGGTTGGTCGCTTTCGATACTCATGCGCCAAGGATGACAGAGCGACAGGAACAAATAAAGAACAAACAAGCAAACGCGAAGATTTCCTTGCGAAATCTTCATTATCATTCGGCATCTTTTCCGCCTATAGGTCGGTTCGGATAAAGGCAGTGTCGCAAATAATGCAGTTTCGCTGCGTCATTCTGGCCCATTAGTCGGTGAATAAGGCCAAGCCGGGGATACCCCGCCAGTCAAGGAACAAGCCCATGTCGGAAGAAGAAGACGAAATCATCCTGGCGGAACTGGATGACGAGGAACTCGTTCAGCAGATGTTCGACGACCTCTACGATGGAATGAAAGAAGAGATCGAAGAAGGTGTGAATATCCTTCTGGAACGCGGCTGGGCGCCCTACAAGATCCTGACCGAAGCGCTGGTCGGCGGCATGACCATCGTCGGCGCCGACTTCCGCGATGGCATCCTGTTCGTGCCCGAAGTGCTGCTGGCCGCAAACGCGATGAAGGGCGGCATGTCCATCCTGAAGCCGCTGCTGGCAGAAACCGGCGCGCCGCGCATGGGGTCGATGGTGATCGGAACGGTCAAGGGCGACATCCACGACATCGGCAAGAACCTTGTGTCGATGATGATGGAAGGCGCAGGCTTTGAAGTGGTGGATCTGGGCATCAACAACCCGGTTGAAAACTACCTGGAAGCTCTGGAAGAGCACCAGCCCGACATCCTCGGCATGTCGGCTCTGCTGACCACCACCATGCCCTATATGAAAGTGGTCATCGACACGATGGTCGAACAGGGCAAGCGGGACGATTACATCGTTCTGGTTGGCGGCGCCCCGCTGAACGAAGAGTTCGGCAAGGCCATCGGCGCAGACGCCTATTGCCGCGATGCGGCTGTTGCGGTGGAAACCGCCAAGGACTTCGTCGCGCGCAAGCACAACCAGATGAGCGCCTGATTTGGCACGCAAAGGACGCGCAGCCCGCCTGAATGAGCGGGCTGCCTTCCGCCCCCCAACCGGGCGCAGTCTCGATACCGCCTCCCTTGCGGAACAGGGGCTGGCCGCCCCCGAGAAAAAGACCGGGCGCATCCTGCTGATCGGATGTGGCGCCCTGGCCCGGGAAATCCTTGATATCAAGGAAAAGAACGGTCTGGATCACATGGATCTGACCTGCCTGCCCGCGAAACTGCATATCTATCCCGACAAGATCACCGAAGCCGTCGAGGAGGCGGTGCTGAAACACCAGCAGGTCTACGACCAGATCTATGTGGTCTATGCCGATTGCGGCACTGGCGGTACGCTCGAAAAGCGCTGCGCGGAACTGGGCGTGGAACTGGTGCCCGGCCCGCATTGCTACGCCTTTTTCGAGGGAAACGAAGCCTTTGCTCAAAAGGCTGACGAGGGCGAAATCACCGCCTTTTACCTCACCGATTTTCTGGTCAAACAGTTCGACGCCTTTGTCTGGCGTCCCATGGGGCTGGATAAGCACCCCGAGCTGCGCGACATGGTGTTCGGCAATTACACCAAGCTGGTCTATCAGTCCCAGATCAGCGATCCCGCGCTGGTGGACAAGGCCCGCGCCTGCGCAGATCGCATGGGGCTGGAATTTGAACACCGCCACACCGGCTATGGCGATCTGGAAACCGCGATCCGGCGCTGGGGCGCTAGGGACACGCAGGACTGACCTACGCGCCCCCAATTTAGCCCCTCTCGCTCAGGCGCTTTGCAACGCACCGAGCTCCGCCACCGCGTTAGCCTCGTAGGCTGCCAGCGCCGAACCATCCAAGGCATTGCCAACCCGTTTGACCCAGGCCTTGATCGCAGGACTGTCTGGCATCAGATGGGGCGCCCATTGAAAGGGTGAAGCCAGAAGGATGTCTGCAATACCAATGTCCTCTCCCAACAGGAACGGCCGATCCTTCAAGCCCGCCTCCAGTGCGGAGCAAACCTCTGCCATCCCACGAAAATTCACGGTGATCGCCGGATGGTCAATGCCGGAGAAGGCGGACACGATGACGGGCTCCATGACGCCGCCATAATAGCTCATCCAGCTTAGGAAGCTCCCACGCATAGGCGTGCCGATCTTCGGGCTTAGCGGCTGGCCGAAGAGCTCATCCAGGTACATCATGATCGCGGCGCTTTCGCGGACCTCTTGCCCGTCATCGGTGATCAGATAGGGCACCTTGCCTTCGGGATGGACATTGCGCGGGTCGTGACGCCCGGTGCCATCACCGCGTGCGACATTTACGATGACGACATCGACCGCCTCCAGCTTGCCGATCAGTATGAGCTGGGCAATCACGCGAGAGGAGCGGCTGTTAGGGGAATGAAAGAGAGTAGGCATATCCATGACCTTCGTGTTGATGGGTTGCTGATGACGCAGCTATGCCGTTACCCTCTTGCCAATTTCTGTCAGGATGTTTCCGGGTATATCTCCCCCATGGCCAAAAGCGACCGACTGTTCCGACTACTGCATCTGATCCGGGGTCTGCGCCCGCCGGTGACGGCTGCGCGGCTTGCTGCTGCAATGGAGGTATCCGAGCGCACGATCTATCGCGACATCGACAGCCTGCGCGCAGCTGGCGCCCGGATCGAAGGCGAGGCAGGTCTCGGCTACACCATGACCGAGGACCCTGCCCTGCCACCGCAGACCTTTAGCCAGATCGAACTGGAGGCACTGATGCTGGGGCTGGCCGATGTGAACCAGCGAGGCGATGCGGATCTGGCGCAAGCGGCAAATGATGCATTGGTCAAGATTCTGGCCACCCTGCCAGAACGCCAGCAGCGCCAAGCGATGCATGCGGTCAATCTGGTACACCGGTTCAATGCGCCGCCGCAGGCGACGATCGACATGACCCTTCTGCGCGAGGCGATGTGGGCCGAGGAGGCGCTGGATATTGGCTATCGCGATCTGCAGGACGCGCGCACACAGCGGAGGATCTATCCGCTGGCCCTGTCGTACAATGATCGCACTGTGATGCTGCTCGCCTGGTGCTGCAAACGGCTGGATTTCAGGTTTTTTCACATCACCCGCATCGAAGGATACGCGCAAACCGGCGAAAGCTTTCGCCCGCGCAGGGTTGCCCTGCTCAGGGAGTTTATCGAACAGCTAAAAGCGCGCTGTGCACCATCCCAGACAGAGGCCCCTCCGTAGGCGCAGATCAGGGGCGGATCAGGACGCGGCGGCGGCGGTCTCGCGGATCCGCTCGATCATGGCGCGCAGACCGTTGGAGCGCTGCGCCGAAAGGTGATCGTTCAGCCCCAAGCGGCCCAGTTCAGCCTTGGCATCCACGGTCAGAACCTCGGCCAGCGTCAACCCGTTATAAAGCGACCGCAGAACCGAAATCAGACCACGCACGATCATCGCGTCGCTGTCGCCGTCAAAATGGAACCGGCCGTCTTCGATCACCGGATGCAGCCAGACCTGACTGGCGCAGCCTTCGACCTTGGTTGCGGGGACCTTCAGCGCATCGTCCAGCGGGGTCATTTCCTTGCCCTGATCGATGACATGGCGATAGCGGTCTTCCCAGTCTTCCAGGAATTCGAAGTCCTCGACGATCTCTTCAAATGCGGCGCTGGCCATGAAAGGACAATCCCCTGTTGGTTACGGTGCGAGCAGATCAGCAGTTATGCGGCTGGCCCGGTCTTTTCAACCGCTTTTCAACGCAGCAGCAATCGGGTAACCACAATCAGGGAGAACTCAAACGGGCAGGACATCATGCGCAAACCCCTTTCACTACTCTTGGCCAGTGCAATTGTTCTGGCGGGCTGCGGCGGCTGGCGTGACTCCCGCATCAACCCGAGCAACTGGTTCGGCAGCTCCCGTGTGGCTGAGGCCCCGGTAGACGGCGATGTGAACCCGCTGATCCCCGAAAAGGTCGGCAATGGCCTGCTCGACAAACCCGAGGCCGAGGACCGCAGCGTTCTGATCGCCGAGGTCAGTGAATTGCGCATTGAAAAGACCCCCACCGGCGCCATCGTCTATGCCACTGGTGTTGCCTCGCGGCTCGGCGCCTTTGATGTCGAGATGCGCCCGGTGCCGAATGACGATCCTGCCGTTCTCGAATATGATTTCCGGGTGGTCTATCCCGAAGACGCCACCGCCGTGGGCAGTGCCTTCAGCCGCACCCTGCGCGCTGCGGTTAGCCTCGGAAGGCAGGATCTGGCGGGTATTCGCACGATCCGCGTCAACGGATCCGGCAACGCCCGCGAAAGCCGCCGTCGCTGATCAGGCGCCGTACGCGAACAGGCTGCTGCCCTTTGTACCCGCGCTTAGACCCTGACGACCACCAAAGGTTCGTCAGGGCAATGTGAGAGATTTTTCGCAGGAAAGGGTGCCGCTTAGAGGGAAACAACCTTCACGGATTGCCCCTGCGCCGCCAGCGCGATTTCCCCGTCACACAGACGTAGCGCATCGGCACCAAAGACTTCGCGGCGCCAGCCCGTCAGGGCCGCCACATCGCGCTGCCCGGCGGCGATAGCATCCAGATCAGCGCTAGGCGCGATCAGCTTGGCTGCGACGCCTGAACTTTCGGTCTTTGCCTTCAGCAGTACCCGCAACAGGTCCGCAAGCGCCGGATTGACCTGCAGTTTTTCACGGCTGCGGTCGGGCTTGGGCTGCTTTTCCGGCGGGCAGTTCACACCGCGGCCAACTGCCTCCAAAATACCTTCGGCGATGGCGCCCTTGCGGGCCTCGCGCAGCAGCAGGCGCGAGCCACCCAGATCCGATCCGGTGCGCGGTTTGGTCGAGGCCAGCTCGACCAGTGCGTCGTCCTTGAACACCCGGTTGCGCGGCACGTTGTTGCGCTGTGCGTAATCTTCGCGGAAGGCCGCCAGTTCGCGCACCACGGCCAGGAATTTACCCGAGGTGGTGCGGGTCTTGATCCGACGCCAGGCCTCTTGCGGGCGAATGTCATAAGTGGCTGGGTCGGTCAGAACCTGCAGTTCCTCGGCCACCCAATGGCTGCGACCGCTGCGGTCCAGCTCAGCGGCGAGGTATTCATAGATCCGGCGCAGGTGGGTCACATCCGCCAACGCATAGGTTTTCTGCGCATCACTCAGCGGGCGGCGCGACCAGTCGGTAAACCGCGAGGTCTTGTCGAGCCCCTGTTTCACGATCTTGCGCACCAGAGTTTCATAGCCCACCTGTTCGCCAAATCCGCAGACCATGGCGGCCACCTGCGTGTCGAACAGCGGTTTCGGGAAAACGCCCGCATCGACCCAGAAAATCTCCAGATCCTGCCGCGCGGCATGGAACACCTTCACCACGCTTTCATCGCGGAACAGCGTGTAAAGCGGCTCCAGCGACAGACCGTCGGCCAGCGGATCGACCAGCACCGCGTCCGTTTCACCATCGCCGGAAAACGCCAGCTGGATCAGGCACAGCTTGGAATAATAGGTTCGCTCGCGCAGGAACTCGGTATCCACCGTCACATAATCATGCTTGGCAGCCTCCTGACAGAAGGCAGTCAACTCTTCGGTGGTGGTGAGTGTTTTCATCGGTCGCGGCTTTTCTTTATATTTCATGCGTATCACCCGGTGATACGCCCTTGGTTCCTGCATTGCAAACGGCGCGGGAAAGATCAGTCGATCAGAACCGGTGTTCGGTCCCCGGCTGCGTAACGACGCAGCACTGCCGGATACAGCAGGTGTTCCTTCACCAGAACCCGCTGGGCCAGATCCTCGGGCGTGTCCCCCGGTAGGATCGGAACCCGCGCCTGCCCCAGAACCGGGCCATCATCCAGCGCGGGCGTGACCTCGTGCACGGTGCAGCCGTGTTCCTTGTCGCCTGCCTCAAGCGCGCGTGCGTGGGTGTGCAGCCCCTTGTATTTGGGCAGCAGCGACGGGTGGATATTCAGCATCCGGCCCTTAAACTGCGACACGAAACCAGCGGTCAGAACCCGCATGAACCCGGCAAGGCAGACGATATCGGCGCCCGCCTCCAGAATGGGTTTGACCAGTTCCGCCTCAAACGCCTCGCGGTCGCCCTTGAACGGGCGGTGATCCACCACGGCGGTCGCAACACCAGCAGCAGCGGCTTTTTTCAACCCCCCGGCATCGGCGTTGTTCGAGAGCACCAGACAAGGGCGCGCCGGATGGTCTCCGGTCATGCTTTCCAGCAGCGACACCATATTGGAGCCGCCGCCCGAAATCAGAATGGCAACCTTCTTGTGGCTCACAGCAGCTTGCCCGAGTAACGCATACCCTCGCCCGGGGTCACGGAGCCAAGGCGGCTGACGGTCTCGCCTTCGCCTTCCAGAACCTTAGTCAGCGCATCTGCGCGGTCGGCAGAGACCGACAGGATCATGCCAATGCCGCAGTTGAAGGTCTTCAGCATCTCAGCCTCGGCGATGCCGCCGGTTTCCGCCATCCATTTGAACACCGGCGGCAGCGCCCAGGCGTTCAGATCGATATCAGCGCCCAACCCTTCGGGCAGCACGCGCGGCAGGTTCTCGGTCAGACCGCCGCCGGTGATATGGGCCAGCGCATGCACGCCCCCTGCCCGCACCGCCGCCAGCGATTGTTTCACGTAAAGCCGGGTCGGAGTCAGCAGCGCCTCACCAAGTGTGCCCTCGGCAAAGGGACAATCGGCATCCCAGCCGAGTCCCGACACTTCAACCAGCTTGCGCACCAGAGAATAGCCATTGGAATGCACCCCATCCGAGGCTAGCCCCAACAGGACATCACCCTCTTCCACGCCTTCGGGCAGCGCGGTGCCGCGCTCCATCGCGCCGACGGCAAAGCCCGCAAGGTCAAAGTCGCCCTCAGGATACATGCCCGGCATTTCTGCCGTCTCACCACCGATCAGCGCGCAACCAGAGCGCACACAGCCCTCGGCGATACCTTCGATGATGCGGGCGGCGGTTTCTGTTTCCAGCTTGCCGGTGGCGAAATAGTCCAGGAAAAACAAAGGTTCGGCGCCCTGACAGACCAGATCGTTGACGCACATGGCAACCAGATCGATGCCGACGCCGTCCACCACGCCGGTGTCGATGGCGATGCGCAGCTTGGTGCCGACGCCATCGGTGGCGCCAACCAGGATCGGATCATTATAGCCGGCGGCCTTCAGATCAAACAGCGCGCCAAAGCCGCCCAGACCGCTCATCACGCCAGAGCGATTGGTGCGTTTCGCGGCCGGCTTGATCCGGTCCACCAATGCATTTCCTGCATCAATGTCCACACCTGCATCCGCATAGGTCAAACCGTTCTTGCCGCTGGTCATCGCTTGGCTCCTTTAGAAACGTTGCGCAGCCTTTAACGCAAGGCGCTTCGGAAGGGAACAAGGGAATCTGCCGCGCCGCAAGAGGCAGCGCGGCAAACCTGTCAAACTGCGTCTCTCACGCTCGGATTACAGGCCGAATTGCCAAGGTGCCTGCTGAAACCGGAAGCCTTTGCCTGCGCGCAGCACCTTGCCCAGCCCCGGGAAGTCCAAATGCATGCCGACCACCAGCAGATCATCCGCCACCGCCCGGTCGAACATCTGCCGCCGCGTCTGCGCCGCCAGCGCCTGATCGACGTCAAAAGGAATGGTCCAATCCGGCTCGGCGAATTGCAGGGCGGCGCTGTGAACAACATCGCCCCAGAACAACAGCGCCTCGCTGCCCGCATCAAGCATGAATCCGGTATGTCCCGGTGTGTGGCCGGGCAGCGGCACCGCGCTGAGCCCACTTGCGGCCTCGGCCTCCCCCCTCAACAGTTTCAGGCGGTCCACATAAGGCGCGACGCTGTTGCGCGCCGTCTGGAAGAAGCCGCGGCTTTCCTCAGGCACAGCAGCCAGAACCGCCTCATCGTGCCAGTAATCCCACTCCGCCGCAGCCACCGCCAGTTCCGCATTGGCAAAGGCGGCACGGCCATCCGGCGTCAGCAATCCACCGCTATGGTCAGGGTGGATATGGGTCAGCAGCACGGTCGTAATCTGCTCAGGCGTCACACCCGCCGCTGCCAGGGCCGCAGGCAGCGCGCCCAAATCCGGCCCCATCAATTGTGCCGTCCCGGTATCGATCAGGGTATATTCACCGCCCTGCTTCACCAGATAGCCATTGACCGGGATTTCCAGACCTTTCGCATTTTCGCGATAAAGCGAGCCTGCCAGCGCCGCCTCTGCCTTGGCGGCGTCATAGCCGGTGAAAAACTCCGGCTTGATCGCCAGATGCCCATCCAGCAGCGCGGTAATCCGCGCATCGCCTAGTGTGAACTGATGTAGCACTGGCGTCGGCCCCTGCGGCGCCGCAGCAGCAGGAGTGATCAATGCAGGTGCTGCAGCCGCCGCTGGGGCGACCGCAGCGGCTTTCAAAAGGGTTCTTCGGGTGATAGTCATAAGACACTCCAATATCTGATCAGCGGAATTTCCCCGCACCCTGCAGATAAGGTGCATATATCTTGGGGATCAGTCACAGAAGTCAGACACCCATTATAAGCATTGCTAATAGGTATATCATGGACAGGCTTTCACTTCTGGAAACATTCGTCGTGGCACTGGATGAAGGCAGCTTGAACCGCGCAGCGCAGCGCCGGGGTATGACCCAATCCGCCGTCAGCCAGCAGATCAAGCAACTGGAGAGCCTACTGGGCCAGCAACTGCTGCACCGCAGTGCTCGCGGGGTGCAGGCCACCCGCGCCGGGGACCTGGTCTTTACCCACGCCCAGGGACTGCTGGGTGGCTATGACCGGCTAACAGCCGAGCTGGACAGCCTGAACGCCAGCGTCTCCGGTACCTTTCGCATCAGCACCAGCACCTTCCTTGGCCGCAGCGTGGTCGGACCGCTTCTTCTGGAGCTGGACCGGCAATACCCCGATCTAGACATCGTCATGCGGCTGGAGGACCGGCTGGTCGATGTGGTGCGCGAGAATTACGATCTAACCATCCGCAGCGGCAAGCTGGGCAGCACCGATGGCGTGGGCCGCAAGATCGCGGAGTTGGAAACCGTGCTCTTTGCTTCACCAGCCTATCTTGATGCCGTGGGGCGACCGCAGCAGCCCGAAGACTTGATAAGGCTTAAGTTCATCCAGCTGCACGAAGACCAGACCGAAGGTTTCTTTCCGCTGCACCGCGATGGCAAGGAAGTCCTGGCGCCGATACGGGTTGGTTTCACGGCAGACGATCCCGAACTCATCATTCAGGCGGTGACCAACGGCTCTGGCTACACCCGCGCCCCGCGTCCTTTTGTCGATGACCAGCTGCGCGATAGCACCTTCGAACAGGTGCTGCCGGAGTACAACGCCCCGGACAAGGACGTCTTTGCGGTCTTCCCCTCGCGCCACAGTATCGACCGGCGGCGGGAACTGGTGATCGATGGAGTGACAGAGCGCCTGACCCAGATACACCGCCGGGCGGCGCAGCCGAGACCCGCGACAATCATCGCTTGACCTTACCCGCGCCATTTCCTAACCACTTGCTTACGGCGGGCCTGTAGCTCAACGGTTAGAGCAGAGCGCTCATAACGCTTTGGTTGCAGGTTCGAATCCTGCCGGGCCTACCACCATCCAGAAAAAATATAATGTTTTCAATGCCCAAGGTGTACCGCAAGGCCAAAACACCACCTTATAAGTTTCAATGGGTTATGAGGAAGGTGTACCGCAGTTTTCAGTGCGATTGACCTGCCCCCCGCTGGTCCCTCGCTCATGACGAGAGTCTGCGGGTTTGATTTTGGTAGTCGTCGGTTTCGGGTTTGGCAAGCGCGGCAGGCGCGGAGCCCTCAAATAGCTCAAGCGCCTGCCGC
>NZ_JBDOQR010000038.1:0-44590 GCF_039839315.1 Phaeobacter sp. CAU 1743
ATCGAAGGATTGGGAAAAATCCATCGCCAGCGCGGCAGCTTGGGTCACAATCGCACACATCCGCCGCGTCACGCGGATGCTCGCAAGACAATGAATTCACTCGAAAAGTTTTGAATCAGACTCTAAGCGCCGCCCGGTGCGGCCTCCATGCCCTTGCGTTTGCCTATGCCCCAAAAAGAAAGGGATGCCGTGTAACGGGCATCCCTGTCTCAATTTCCCATCCGGCCGCGTGAGTGGTGGCAGCGATCATTTCGCATTGCGCCGATAGGCCATCGGGTACAGCATTCACTCTGTTAAGGGCCAAGGCCCGGTATCGGTCAGACTAAAACCCAACCGATCGGACGATTTTATACTAAATCGAGTCAAACGCCAAGTACGCAGAGGGATTAGGTCTCCTATACGAAAGGATAGGAGGCGGTTATCCGCCACCTTGTTATGGGGTGGGTTTGGTGCTGGCCGTGACGTAGTTGACCGAAAGATCGCGCGGAGAAATCGACCAGCCCCAGGTCACCGGGTTGAACACGAACCCCTTACGGTCGACCGGCTCCAGCCCCGCCTTGCGCAGCAGCTCGAACAGCTCGTCCGGGGTGATGAATTTGTTCCATTCATGCGTGCCGCGCGGCAGCCAGCGCATCACCACCTCGGCGCCAAAGATGGCCATGACATAGCTTTTGGGATTGCGGTTGATGGTGGAACAGATCTGCAAGCCGCCCGGTTTCAGCAACTCCCGCGTTGCGGTCAGATAGCTCAGCGGATCGGCCACATGTTCAACCACCTCCATGTTGAGAACCACGTCGAACTGTTCACCGGCTTCGGCCAGGGCCTCGGCAGTGGTGTGGCGGTAATCGATGGTAAGGCCGGATTGTTCCGCATGAATCCGCGCCACCGGCAGGTTCCCGGCGGCGGCATCGGCCCCCACGACCTCGGCGCCAAGGCGCGCCATCGGTTCCGACAACAACCCGCCGCCGCAGCCAATGTCGAGAAGGCGCAGGCCCCTGAATGGCTCCGGCTGCGTCAGATCACGGCCGAATTCCCCGGCGATCTGCTGGGTGATGTAATCAAGCCGACAGGGATTCAGCATATGCAACGGCTTGAACTTGCCGTTGGGATCCCACCACTCCGCGGCCATTGCTTCGAATTTGGCGATCTCGGACGGGTCTACCGTTGACTGAGGCGCTTGCATTCCTGTCTCCGTGTGTTCTTTTGTGTCTAACAGACTAGTTAGGTCAGTAATGGACAAATACTCGGACCAAAAGCGCGCAGTGCAGTATCTTTATCCTCCGGTCGATGCCTACGACCAGCGTATGCTGGATGTGGGGCAGGGCCACAGCATTTATGTTGAGCAATCGGGCAACCCCAAGGGCATTCCGGTGATTGTCTGTCATGGTGGTCCCGGCGGCGGCAGCAGCCCGGCGATGCGGCGCTATTTCGATCCCAATATCTATCGGGTGATTCTTTTTGATCAGCGCGGCTGCGGCCGCTCGCGCCCGCATGCCTCTTGCGAGGATAACACCACCTGGCATCTGGTTGCCGATATGGAGGAGATCCGCCGCCTGCTGGAGATCGACAGCTGGCTATTGTTCGGTGGCAGCTGGGGGGCGACGCTGGCGCTGATTTATGCGCAGACGCACCCGGAGCGCGTGCAGCACATCATCCTGCGCGGTGTCTTCCTGATGACACAAAGCGAACTCGACTGGTTTTACGGGGGCGGCGCCGGGCGGTTCTGGCCGGAAACCTGGGCGCGGTTTGTCGCGCTGGTCCCGCATGACGAGCGGCACGATATGATCGCCGCTTATAACAAGCGGCTGTTTTCCGGCGATGTGAACGAGGAAATCCGATTCGGTCGTGCCTGGTCATCCTGGGAGAACGCCCTGGCCTCGGTCCATTCTAACGGTCATGGCGGCGAAAGCCCCGGCGATTATGCCCGCGCCTTTGCCCGGCTGGAAAACCACTATTTCATCAATGGCGGTTTTCTGGATTTCGATGGGCAGATCCTCGCCAATATGGGGCGGATTTCCCATATTCCGGGCATCATCGTGCAGGGCCGTTACGACATGATCTGCCCGCCGACCTCGGCCTGGCGCCTGAACGAGCTGTGGCCAAATGCCGAGTTGAAAATGATCCGCAATGCAGGTCATGCCTTGTCGGAGCCGGGAATCAGTGCCGAACTGGTGCGCACGATGGACCGGATTGCCGAGGAGATGCTGCCATGACCCGTATCGACCGCCGCGCGCTGTTCACCTCTGGTGCTGCGGCTGCCTTGCTGGCGGCGACAGGCACGTCATTGGCGGCGGCGCCGCGCGCGGGCGGGGTGTTGCGTCTTGCGGTGCCGCGTCAGGACGGGCTGATGGAGCAGGTGGCGCGTGGCGCCGTCTTCGACACCCTGACAGAGATCGCGCCCGATGGCGTGTTGCGGGGCGAGCTGGCCGAGGGCTGGCACAGCAGCGACGCGGCCCGGACCTGGTCCTTTGATCTGCGCAGCGATGTGCGGTTCCATGATGGCGCGGCCATGACGGCGGCGGATGTGGTTGCCTCGCTGAGCGGGCGCGGCATCGACGGCGCCGAGGTTGCCTTGGTGCAGCAGGTCGCCGACCATCGGATCGAGATCCAGCTGACGGCCGCAAACCCCCATCTTCCTTATCTTCTGGCGGATCCGGCGCATGTCATCGCTCCGGCGGGCCAGGTGGATCTGCCATTGGCGCAGGCCGTGGGCACCGGCAGTTACCGCGTCGAGCGGGCGCAGGACGGGCGGCATTTCCGCGCGGCAAAACTGGCCGATCACTACAAGGCCGGGCAGGCTGGATGGGTGGATACGGTCGAGGTGATCGTGATCCCCGATGCCCGTGTGCGGGCCGAAGCCTTGCGCGATGGCTATGTGGATGTGGCCGCCTTGCCCGCGCCAGAAGCGCTGATCGAAAAGGGCGGATTCCTGTATCATCCTTCGGCCAGCGACATGGCGCTGGCGGCGCGCAGCGATGTGGGCATGCCCCGCACCGTGGGCCGCCGCGCGGCGCTGGATGATGGCCGTATTGCCGAACGCTGGTGGCGGATCTGACCGGGGCGCAGGCCCGGTTTCGAACTTCTCCTTGCAGATTCGCCCCATCAAGCGTATATGCCTTTCACAACAGCGGCGCGTTGGGCTCTGGTCCAAGGCTCCACCGGGATTTTCAACGGGCCGCGCGCCCGTTTTTTTGTGTCCGAAAGACAGCTGGAACCCGAATGACCAACGACCTGATTGCCAAAGCCGCGATTGACCGCCGCCTTGCCGAGATCATCACCCCGGTGATCGAGGATCTGGGCTATGAGCTGGTCCGTATCCGGCTGATGTCCGGCAAGACGACAACCCTGCAGATCATGGCCGACAAACCCGATGGCGGGATCGAAGTTGATGATTGTGCCGATATTTCGAATGCCGTCAGCGCAGTTCTGGACGTCGAGGATCCGATCCTTGACGCCTACGCGCTTGAGGTCTCCAGCCCCGGCATCGACCGCCCCCTGACGCGTCTCAAGGACTTTGACATGTTCGAAGGCTATGAGGCCAAGCTGGAAACCGCCGAACTGATCGACGGTCGTCGCCGCTTCAAGGGCGAGCTGGCAGGTGTCGAGGATGACGAGGTTCTGATCAATATCGAGGAACATGGCGAGCCCGTGACCATCGGTCTGAAGTTCGACTGGCTGAGCGATGCCAAGCTGGTGCTGACCGACGATCTGATCAAGGAAATGCTGCGCCAGCGCAAGGCGGCTGGCACGCTGAACGAAGATGCTTTTGACGACGTTATCGAAGATACGCCCCTTGAGGGCGAGGTGACCGAAGGGTCCGAAGAGGAGAACAAGTAATGGCCATCACCTCTGCAAACCAGCTTGAGCTGTTGCAAACCGCCGAAGCCGTGGCGCGCGAGAAAATGATCGACCCCGGCCTGGTGGTCGAAGCCATGGAAGAAAGCCTCGCCCGGGCGGCCAAAAGCCGCTACGGCAGCGAAATGGACATCCGTGTGTCCATCGACCGCAAGACTGGCAAGGCCACCTTTACCCGCGTCCGCTCGGTCGTCGAAGATGAAGAACTGGAAAACTACCAGTCGGAAATGACCGTCGAACAGGCCAAGCAGTACATGGCTGATCCCAAGGTGGGCGACACCTATGTGGAAGAGGTTCCGCCGGTAGAAATGGGCCGTATCGCGGCCCAATCGGCCAAGCAGGTCATCCTGCAGAAGGTGCGCGAAGCAGAGCGTGACCGCCAGTACGAAGAATTCAAGGACCGCGCCGGTACCATCATCAACGGTCTGGTCAAACGCGAAGAATTTGGCAACGTCATCGTCGATGTGGGCGCTGGCGAAGCGATCCTGCGCCGCAACGAGAAGATCGGCCGCGAAAGCTATCGTCCGAACGATCGTATCCGCTGCTACATCAAGGATGTGCGCCGCGAACCGCGCGGCCCGCAGATCTTCCTCAGCCGTACTGCGCCGGAATTCATGGCCGAGCTGTTCAAGATGGAAGTGCCTGAAATCTATGATGGTATCATCGAGATCAAGGCCGTTGCCCGTGATCCCGGTTCGCGCGCGAAGATCGCCGTGATTTCCTATGATGGTTCCATCGACCCCGTGGGCGCCTGCGTCGGTATGCGCGGCAGCCGCGTGCAGGCCGTTGTGAACGAGCTGCAGGGTGAAAAGATCGACATCATCCCGTGGAACGAAGATCAGCCGACCTTCCTCGTTAACGCGCTGCAGCCGGCCGAAGTGTCGAAAGTGGTTCTGGACGAAGAAGCTGGCAAGATCGAAGTTGTGGTCCCCGAGGAACAGCTGAGCCTCGCGATCGGCCGCCGTGGTCAGAACGTGCGTCTGGCCTCGCAGCTGACCGGTCTCGACATCGACATCATGACCGAGGAAGAGGAATCGGCGCGTCGCCAGAAGGAATTCGAAGCGCGCACCGGCCTGTTCATGGAAACTCTGGATCTGGACGAATTCTTTGCCCAGCTGCTGGTTTCCGAAGGGTTCACCAGCCTCGAAGAGGTTGCCTATGTGGAGCTCGATGAACTGCTGGTCATCGACGGTGTTGACGAAGGCACCGCCGAAGAGCTGCAGGCCCGGGCCCGTGACTACCTCGAAGCCAAGGCCAAGGCAGCGATTGATGCCGCCCGTGCGCTGGGCGCAGAGGACAGCCTGATTGACTTTGACGGTCTGACACCCCAGATGATTGAGGCACTGGCAAAGGACGGCATCAAGACGCTGGAAGACTTTGCCACCTGCGCGGACTGGGAACTGGCCGGCGGCTGGACCACGGATGGCGGCGAACGGATCAAGGACGACGGTATTCTGGAACCTTTCGGCATGTCGCTGGAAGAGGCACAGGATATGATCATGACCGCCCGCGTATTGCTGGGCTGGGTTGATCCTGCCGAACTGGAACCGGAAGTCTCGGAAGATGACGAGGCCGAAGGCGACGAAGAAGCCGCTGACACAGGGGCCGGGGTCTGATCCCCGCTGCTCCTGAAAGGAGACGCTGAATGGCTCGCGGAGGCGCCGAAAAAGACCGGTCAGACGGCCCGGAGCGAAAGTGCATCGCAACAGGTGAGATCCAGCCCAAGCAGGGTCTCATCCGGTTCGTGATGGGCCCCGACGGGCAGGTCGTTGCGGATGTGTTCGGTAAACTCCCCGGTCGGGGTGTTTATGTGACCGCCAGCCGTTCTGCGTTAGATACGGCGGTAAAGAAGAAACTCTTCGCCCGTGGCTTCAAGGCCCAGGTGAAGGTGCCCGAAGACCTTGCAGACGAGGTGGAGCGGCAGGTTCTGCGCCGTCTCGTTGATCTGATCAGCCTGGCCCGCAAGTCGGGTGATGCGGTCGGTGGCTATGAAAAAGTCAAGGATTGGCTGCTGAAGGAAGAGGCGAGTGTGCTGATTCAGGCGGCTGACGGATCCGGGCGTGGAAAGTCGAAACTGAGCACGCCGCACCGGGGGAACTATATCGGTTGCCTCTCTGCGGATGAGCTGGGGATGGCATTTGGGCGTCAAACTGTGATACATGCGGCGCTGGCCTCTGGTGGACTCAGCAAACGTGTTGTAGAGGAAGCGCAACGATTGCAGGGTTTGCGCGAAATGGTGGGCGGCAAGGGCCGCACGGAAGGATAAAGAGCTTTATGAGCGATAGTGACGGCAAAAAGACATTGGGTTTGCGTGGTGGTTCCCGGCCTGGGAACGTGAAACAGAGCTTCAGCCATGGGCGGACCAAGAATGTCGTAGTGGAAACCAAGCGCAAACGCGTTGTGGTTCCCAAGCCGGGTGCGGGTAAAGGCGGCAGTGGTGCGTCTCCCGCGACGGATGGATCCCGTCGACCTGCCGGCATCACCGACGCGGAAATGGCCCGCCGCCTGAAGGCGCTGCAGGCTGCCAAGGCGCGTGAAGTCGAAGAAGCCGCGCAGCGCGAGGCCGAGGAAAAGGCCCGTGCCGAAGAGCGTGAGCGCCGCCGCGCCGAGCAGGAAGCCAAGGAACGCGAACAGCGCGAAGCCGAGGAAAAAGCCCGTCGCAAGGCGGAAGAGGAAGAGCGCAAGCGCCTCGAAGCTGAAGAAGCGGCCAAGCGTGCAGCAGCGGCTCCGGCAGCAGAGCCGGAGAAGGCAAAATCTGCCGGTCCCGCCGCAGGTCGTTCTGCGGCCAAACCCGCAGCCCAGGCCCCGCGCAAAGCCGACCGCGAACGCGAAGAGCGTGGCCGTGGTGGCAAAGGCCGCGATCAGGGCCGTCGTTCGGGTAAGCTGACACTGGGTCAGGCAACCGGCGAAGGTGGCCGCCAGCGGTCCATGGCCGCAATGAAGCGCAAGCAGGAGCGCGCGCGTCAGAAGGCAATGGGCACCGTCGAGCGTGAAAAGGTCATCCGTGACGTGCAGCTGCCGGAAACCATCGTTGTTTCCGAGCTGGCAAACCGTATGGCAGAACGCGTTGGTGACGTGGTCAAATCGCTCATGAACATGGGCATGATGGTCACCCAAAACCAGTCGATCGACGCCGATACGGCTGAGCTGATCATCGAAGAATTCGGCCACAAAGTTGTCCGCGTTTCCGACTCTGACGTCGAAGACGTGATCAAAGAGGTCGAGGACAAGGAAGAAGATCTGCAGCCGCGTCCGCCGGTGATCACCATCATGGGTCACGTCGACCACGGTAAAACCTCGCTACTGGATGCGATCCGCGATGCGCGGGTTGTGGCTGGCGAAGCAGGCGGTATCACCCAGCACATCGGTGCGTATCAGGTGACCACCGATAGCGGTACCGTACTGAGCTTCCTCGATACGCCGGGCCACGCGGCCTTCACCTCGATGCGCTCTCGCGGTGCTCAGGTGACGGATATCGTGGTTCTGGTTGTGGCTGCCGACGATTCGGTCATGCCGCAGACCATCGAGGCGATCAACCACGCCAAGGCTGCCGGTGTTCCGATGATCGTGGCGATCAACAAGATCGACAAACCTGCGGCCGATCCGAACAAGGTGCGTGCCGAGCTGCTGCAACACGAGGTGATCGTGGAAGCCATGTCCGGCGACGTTCAGGACGTGGAAGTGTCCGCCGTGACCGGCCAGGGCCTGGATGAACTGCTGGAAGCCATCGCGCTTCAGGCGGAAATCCTGGAACTGAAAGCCAACCCGAACCGTGCCGCCCAAGGCGCCGTGATCGAAGCACAGCTGGACGTGGGCCGCGGCCCGGTTGCCACTGTTCTGGTTCAGAACGGTACCCTGCATCAGGGCGACATCTTCGTTGTGGGTGAGCAGTACGGTAAGGTCCGTGCGCTGATCAACGACAAGGGTGAACGCGTCAAGGAAGCTGGTCCGTCGGTTCCGGTCGAGGTTCTGGGTCTCAATGGCACGCCCGAAGCGGGTGACGTGCTGAACGTGACCGAGACCGAGGCTCAGGCCCGCGAAATCGCGGAGTACCGCGAGCAGGCCGCCAAGGACAAACGCGCCGCAGCCGGTGCTGCGACCACTCTGGAACAGCTGATGGCCAAGGCTAAGGAAGACGAAAACGTCTCCGAACTGCCGATCCTGGTCAAAGCAGACGTGCAGGGCTCTGCCGAAGCGATCGTTCAGGCGATGGAGAAGATCGGCAACGACGAGGTGCGCGTGCGCGTGCTGCACTCGGGTGTTGGTGCCATCACCGAAACCGATATCGGCCTGGCCGAAGCTTCCGGTGCGCCGGTCATGGGCTTCAACGTCCGTGCCAATACCTCGGCCCGTAACACTGCCAACCAGAAGGGCGTCGAGATCCGCTATTACTCGGTGATCTATGACCTTGTGGATGACGTGAAAGCGGCGGCCTCGGGCCTGCTGTCGGCCGAGATCAAGGAAAACTTCATCGGCTACGCGACCATCAAGGACGTGTTCAAGGTCTCCAACGTCGGCAAGGTTGCCGGCTGTCTGGTCACCGAAGGCGTTGCCCGTCGCTCGGCTGGTGTGCGTCTGCTGCGTGACAACGTTGTGATCCACGAAGGCACGCTGAAAACGCTGAAGCGCTTCAAGGATGAAGTCGCAGAGGTTCAGTCCGGTCAGGAATGCGGTATGGCCTTTGAGAACTACGAAGATATCCGCGCAGGCGATGTCATCGAGATCTTCGAGCGTCAGGAAGTTGAACGTAAGCTCGACTAAGGCGCTGCGACACTCAGAAACAGTCAAAACCCCGGCCTCTGTGCCGGGGTTTTTGCATCTTTGAGGTGGTGGGAGGTCTAGTGCCCGCCAAAACGGCTGAGGGCAGCCGCCGGGCTGCCCTCTATTGCCGTGAGTGATTGGTCTTCAGTGGGTCTTCAGTGTGCCGCGGAAATCGGTGGTATTCGGAGGCGTTCTGCCGCGCCTACCGGCACCCCGTTGCGGTCGTTAATGTGTGCCTGCATGAACCTGTCCCGGACCAGAAAACATGTGCCCAAATAGGTCCACCTGTTGTCTGATCCTTCGTCAGGGAGAAGTTCAAAAAGGTTCACTGCCAGATAGTGTAACCAGTTTTTGACAAATTGGTTAACAAAATCTTGACGACTTGCGCCAAAGCTACAATGGCTAGTGTTTCTACCGACAAATCTCCAATATCCGGTAGTAAATTGCGTCCGGATTGGAGGGGAAGTTCGGGGTATGCAGAGGGCAGCCCGCCGGGCGGACCGCCAGTTTTGGAACGCTACAGCCAATCCCGCAGGATCGGAATCAGCGGAATATCGGCCGGAGGCATCGGGTAATCACGCAGCTCTTGCGGCCGAGCCCATTTCAGAACCTGACCTTCCCGGGCCTGCGGAAGGCCCTCCCATTTTCGGCATGCAAACAGCGGCATCAGCAGGTGAAAATCTTCATAGCTGTGGCTGGCAAAGGTCAGTGGCGCCAGGCAGGATTGCCAGGTGTTGATGCCCAGCTCCTCATCCAGCTCGCGGATCAGCGCCACTTCGGGGGTCTCCCCGGCTTCAACCTTGCCGCCTGGGAATTCCCAAAGCCCGGCCATGGATTTGCCTTCGGGGCGCTGCGCCAGCAGGATCCGCCCTTCGACATCGATCAGGGCCACGGCCGAGACGAGAACCGTTTTCATGACCGGTAATCCGCGTTGATGGTGATGTATTGATGGGTCAAATCGCAGGTCCAGACCGTTGCCGCGCCATCGCCAAGACCCAGATCCACCTTGATCGTGATCTCGTCCTGTTGCATTTGCGCGGCGCCGTCCTCTTCCTTGTATGAGGGCGCAACCCAGCCTTTTTCGGCCACCAGAACATCGCCGAAGGAGATCGACAGCAGGTCCCGGTCCGCCGCAGCGCCGGATTTTCCGATTGCCATCACCACGCGGCCCCAGTTGGGATCCTCACCCGCGATTGCGGTTTTCACCAGAGGCGAATTGGCAATCGCCAGCCCGTGGGTCTTGGCATCTGCGTCGCTTTCGGCGCCGGTCACCTGGATCTCGACGAACTTGGTAGCGCCTTCCCCATCGCGGACGACCTGATGCGCCAGATCCAGCATGACGCCCTCCAGCGCCTGCTCAAACTCCGGGTTCCCGGTTGCATCAACGCCCGATGCGCCGGTCGCACAGAGCATCAGGCTGTCCGAGGTCGAGGTGTCGCTGTCTACCGTGATGCAGTTGAAGGTCCGGTCACAGATTTTGGCCAGCTGTGCCTGCAGCGCGCTTTGCTCGACCTTGGCATCGGTGAAGATATAGACCAGCATGGTCGCCATATCAGGCGCAATCATGCCAGATCCTTTGGCGATCCCGGCGATGTTCACGGTCTGCCCGTCGATGGTGACGGTGGCGCCAGCGCCCTTGGCAAAGGTATCGGTGGTCATGATGGCGGCTGCTGCTGCTTCCAGCGCATCGGCATTCAGCCCATCATTCAGCTCGGCGATTTTGGCGACGATCCGATCATGCGGCAGCGGTTCACCAATCACCCCGGTCGAGGCGGTAAAGACGCGCCCCGCTGGTGCCCCAGTGATGCCGGAGACGGCGGCGACGATCTCTGCCACCGAGGTTTGCCCGTGATGACCGGTAAAGGCATTGGAATTGCCCGAGTTGACCAGAATAGCGGCGCTCGCCGAGGGATCTGCCCCAAGTTTCTCCTGACAATCGCGCACAGGTGCAGATCGCGTCTTGGAGCGAGTGAACACCCCGGAAACCGTGGTGCCCGGATCCAGTACCGCCAGCATCACATCGGTCCGGTCCTGGTATTTTACACCAGCAGCTGCGGTGGCGAACCGCACGCCTTTGATCGTGGGAAGATCGGGAAATCCGGCCGGAGCCAGTGGAGAACGGGGCAGAGGTTTTGCCATCGGATCAGTTCCTTACAAGGCCAAGATCTTTAATCATCGCGGGGTCCAGCCCTTCGATTTCGGGTCGTTCGATGGTGGCCTCAGCTGTCAGTGCGTTGACGCGATCTTCGACGGCGCGTGTCCGCAGTTCCTGCTCCAGCTCGCCGCGCACTTCGTCAAAGCTGGGCGCGGCAGATTTGCGCCGTTCGCGCAGCAGGATCACGTGCCAGCCGAACTGGGTTTTCACCGGATCAGAGATATCCCCCGACCGCATGGCAAGTACAGCCTCTTCGAATTCGGGAACCATACTACCCAGCCCGAACCAGCCCAGATCACCGCCGCTTGGCCCGGAGGGGCCGGTCGACCGCGCCTTGGCAGTGGTGGCAAAATCGGCGCCGTCTTCCAGCTCCATCTTGATCTTTTTGGCTTCTTCTTCGGTTTCCACCAGAATGTGCGCCGCGTGGAATTCATCGCCGCCATCGCCGGTGGAGTATTTACGGTCATAGGCCGCGCGCAGGGCTTCCTCACCGGTTGCGTTGGCCATCACCATTTCGATGACATCAGCGGCCAGCAATGCCCGGCTTTCGTTTTCGACCGACAGCTCCACGTAGTGGGGCACTTCGCCATGCAGTTGCTGTTTCAGCGCTGTCTGCTGGATCAGCTGGTCCAGAATGGCGTTGTACAGCACCTCGTCCGGCAGTTGCTTGTACTGCTGTGGCAGGTTTTCACGGGCCATGATCATGTGACCCAAAGTAATCTCTTCGCCGTTGACTGAGGCCACCACGGTATTGGCATGCGGTGCGGCCTGTACCGACAAAGGCAGCGCCATCAGGGCCGCAGTTGCCGCGCCTCGCAGAAAAGTGAGACCTTTCAGCATTCAATTCTTCCTATTCCCGGGCCGCAGCATGGCGCGGCGTTGACACTTATATGCCTGCCGCTTACATCGCCTAAGGGCCAATGGCAGGACCGTCGTTTCCACCTTTGTTTATGGGTTGCGGGCAGGGCGGGCAAGCCTGCCTTAGGTCAGAAGCCATGACAGGACCGTGGGAGAGCACATGCTGGGTATCGGAACACTCGCCAAAAAGATTTTCGGCACACCGAATGACCGAAAAATCAAGGCGACGCGGCCGCTGATCGCAAAGATCAACGCGCTGGAGCCCGAATTCGAAAAGCTCAGCGACCAGGGTCTGATCGAGAAAACCGAAGAACTGCGCAAACGCGCGCTGGACGGTGAAGCCCTCGACGCTCTGTTGCCCGAAGCCTTTGCCAACGTACGCGAAGGGGCCCGCCGGGCGCTGGGTCTTCGGGCCTTTGATACGCAGCTGATGGGCGGTGTCTTCCTGCATCAGGGCAATATCGCCGAGATGAAAACGGGTGAGGGTAAGACACTTGTCGCCACTTTCCCGGCCTACCTCAATGCGCTGACCGGTAAGGGCGTGCATGTGGTTACGGTGAACGAATACCTGGCCAAACGTGACAGCGAATGGATGGGTAAGGTCTTTGAACAGCTGGGCATGACCACAGGCGTGATCTGGTCCGGTCAGCCCGACGATCAGAAGATGGCCGCTTACCAGTCCGACGTGACCTATGCGACCAACAACGAGTTGGGCTTTGACTACCTGCGCGACAACATGAAGCCCAGCCTGGATCAGGTGTTCCAGAAGTATCACAACTTTGCCATCGTCGATGAGGTCGACTCGATCCTGATCGACGAGGCACGTACGCCGCTGATCATTTCCGGCCCGGCTGAAGACCGCTCCGAGCTTTATACCACCATCGACACGGTGATCCCGCTCTTGAGCGAGGAACACTACGAGATCGACGAGAAGACCCGCGGTGTGACCTTCACCGAAGAGGGCAATGAATACCTTGAGCAGAAGCTGATCGAACGCGGCCTGCTGGAAGAGGGGGCCTCGCTCTATGACCCCGAAAGCACCACCGTGGTGCACCACGTCAACCAAGCCTTGCGCGCGCATAAACTGTTCCAGCGTGACAAGGACTACATCGTGCGCGATGGCGAGGTTGTGCTGATCGACGAATTCACCGGCCGCATGATGGCTGGGCGCCGCCTGTCTGAAGGCCTGCATCAGGCCATCGAAGCCAAGGAAGAGGTGCAGATCCAGCCCGAGAACACGACGCTGGCTTCGGTGACCTTCCAGAACTATTTCCGCCTTTATGACCGCCTGTCGGGCATGACCGGTACTGCCATGACCGAAGCCGAGGAATTCGCCGAGATCTATGGTCTGGGCGTGGTCGAGGTTCCGACCAACCGGCCGATTGCACGGGTGGACGAGGACGACCAGGTCTACCGCACCGCGATGGAAAAATACCGCGCGATGATCGAAGAGACCAAGAAGGCCCATGCCAAGGGGCAGCCGGTTCTTCTGGGCACCACCTCAATCGAGAAATCCGAACTGCTGAGCCAGATGCTGCAGCAGGAAGGCATCGAACACAACGTGCTGAACGCGCGCCACCACGAGCAGGAAGCGCAGATCGTCGCCGATGCAGGGCGGCTTGGCGCGGTGACCATCGCCACCAACATGGCTGGCCGGGGTACCGATATTCAGCTGGGCGGCAACGTCGACATCAAGGTGATGGCGGCGCTTGAGGCCAACCCCGAGGCCGATCCTGCCGAGCTGCGCGCCGCCGAGGAAGCCAAGCACGCCGAAGAAAAGCAGAAGGTTCTGGACGCGGGCGGCCTGTTCGTGATGGCCTCTGAACGCCACGAAAGCCGCCGCATCGACAACCAGCTGCGCGGCCGTTCGGGCCGTCAGGGTGACCCCGGCCGTACCCGGTTCTATCTCAGCCTCGAAGACGACCTGATGCGGATTTTCGGGTCCGAGCGCCTCGACAAGGTGTTGTCCTCGCTGGGCATGAAAGAAGGCGAAGCGATTATTCACCCTTGGGTGAACAAGTCGCTGGAACGCGCCCAGGCCAAGGTCGAAGGCCGCAACTTCGATATGCGTAAGAACGTGCTGAAGTTCGACGATGTGATGAACGACCAGCGCAAGGTGATCTTTGGCCAGCGCCGTGAAATCATGGCAGCAGAGGATCTGTCCGAGATCGTAAATGATATGCGTCACGAGGTGATCGACGACCTGATCGACACTTACATGCCGCCCAAGACCTACGCCGAACAGTGGGACACCGCAGGCCTTCAGGCTGCTGTGCTTGAAGGGCTGGGCATCGACGCGCCGGTGGCCGAATGGGCTGCCGAGGAAGGCGTCGACGACGAACAGATCCGCGAACGGCTTGAGGCCGCAAGCGATGCGCTGATGGCGGAAAAGACCGAAGCCTTCGGTCCGGAAAACATGCGCAACATCGAAAAGCAGGTGCTGCTGCAGACCATCGACGCCAAGTGGCGCGAACATCTGCTGACGCTGGAGCATCTGCGCTCGGTCGTGGGTTTCCGCGGCTATGCGCAGCGTGATCCGCTGAACGAGTATAAGAACGAAAGCTTCCAGCTGTTCGAAAGCATGCTCGACTCCCTGCGCGAAGACGTTGCCAAGCAGCTGAGCCGCGTGCGTCCGATGAACGAAGAAGAGCAGCGCCAGATGATGATGGAAATGGCAGCCCGCCAGGCCGCCATGCAGCAAATGGCCTCCGCTGGCGGCGCACCTGCGCCTGCTGCAGAAGGCGAAGCTGTTGCTGAACTCGCGGAAGAGCCCGCGCCCGGATTTGTCGAGGATGATCCCGAAACCTGGGGCAACCCGTCGCGCAATGACAAATGCCCCTGTGGATCGGGCAAGAAGTTCAAACATTGCCACGGGCGTCTGGCCTGAGATACGCCTGCATCCCCGGTTGAACGCCAGCAGTTTTAACCGGGGATCGGCCCCTGATTTGGCCTGACCGCACGCGGGGGCCATTCAGACAGAGATATTAAAATTCTCTTTATTCTGCCCGAATCTCTCCCGCAGGCGGCCACAAACTGGCCGCCTTTCCCATGCTACACTTCCTTAACCTATCCAGGGTGTGGAGTGTGTGATGATGGACAAACGTATCTTGATCTTGAGCAGCGGAACCGTGGCCTGTGCGCTGGGGATCGGCTTTTTCATGCAGCAGTCCGCCGCTCCGCGTATCTATGAAACATCGGAGATCAGTGCCGCGCCAGTGCAGGTTCCGGCGGAACCGGATCTGTCCGAGCTGACCATCGAGAACATCACGCTGACCTCGGTTCCGCGCGACGACCCGGCGCCGCAGCAGGCAGAGACCGTGCAGGCCGAAGCGGTCGTCGCCAAGGATGATTGCGCCCTGTCGGTCACGGCCAATGCACTGCCCGGTGCCATGGTTAAACTCGACGTATCCGCGCCCTGCCAGGCGGGACAGCGGCTGACGGTGCATCATCAGGGCATGATGTTCACAGTGGCTCTGGACGATGCGGGCCATCTGACGCAAGAGGTTCCGGCCCTGGCCACCTCGGCGGTATTCATCATCGAGCCGCAGGACGGGATGGCCGAAGTCGCGGTGGTACCGGTGCCGGATCTTGCCGAAATCGACCGCGTCGCGCTGCAATGGACCGGCAACAGCGGTTTTGAAATTCATGCCCGCGAAAACGGCGCCGACTATGGCGCGCCGGGGCATGTCTGGCATGGTTCTGACCCGGCCTCTGGCATGGGCCATATGGTGCGGCTGGGCGATGACAGCCAGCTGGCGCCGCGTCTGGCCGAGGTTTACAGTTTCCCGCGCGCCGCCGAACAAGTCGGAGAAACGGTGGAAATCAGCGTCGAGGCAGAGATCACCGCGATCAACTGCGGCCGTGATGTTGAGGCGCAGGCCCTGACCCTGCATCGGGCTGGCGGGCAGAGTAAACTGCAGACCCGCGACCTGACGCTGGCAATCCCCGATTGCGCGGCCAAGGGTGACTTTCTGGTGTTGAATAATCTGTTGGAAAACCTGAAAATCGCCTCCAACTGATCCGCATTCATTCCAGGATTCCTCATGGCTTTCTTTCGTGCGGCGATTTGCGCCGCACTTCTTCTGTCCGGAACTGTCACATCGCTGGCCGCCCAGGATGTCACGCTGTCTTCTCCCGATGGGGCCGTGGAAATCACCGGCAACCTGTTGGGATTCGACGGAGAATATTACCGGGTCGACACCAAGTTCGGCGAGTTGACCGTCGACGGATCCGGGGTCAGCTGTGACGGTCCGGGCTGTCCCAGCCTGTCCGATTACGTGGCCGAGATCACCCTGTCGGGATCCTCGACCATGGCAGAGGTCCTGCTGCCCGCCCTGATCGAAGGGTTTGCCCTGCGCAACGGTTACCAGACGCGCCGCGATCCGCTGCCCGGCGACAATTTCGAATATGTTCTGCTGCGCGGGGATCGTCCCGCCGCCCGGTTCGATTTTTTCGTCAGCAATACCGACGAAGGCTTTGCAGATCTTCTGGCGGATGAGGCGGATATCGTCATGGCGCTGCGGGAAATCCGCCCGGCCGAGCGCGAACACGCGCAGGCGGCTGGCATGGGGGATATGACGGGCCCGTCGCGTAGCCGGGTTCTGGCGCTTGATGCGATGGTGCCGCTGGTGTCGCCGGAAAACCCGGTGCAGCGTATCTCTCTGCCGCAGCTGGTTGCGATCCTTTCCGGTGAGATCACCAACTGGTCCGAGCTGGGCGGCGCCGATGCACCGATTTCCCTGCACCTGCCGGTCGAAGGCTCCGGCCTGGCCCAGGCGGTCGAGGACAAGCTGCTGGCCCCGGCCAAGGCGACATTGATGCCTGATCTGCGTCGCCATGACCGGCACAGCACGATGGTGCGCATGGTTGCCACGGACCCCTTCGCACTCGCTATCGGCAGTTTTGCCAATACGGGCACCGCGCGGGCTCTGACCCTGACCGGGCCATGTGGGTTCTCCCTGCGCGCGACGCGCCGGTCGATCAAGACTGAGGATTACCCGCTGACCTCTCCCATGTTCCTCTATCTGCCGGAACGGCGGCTGCCCAAGGTGGCGCGGGATTTCCTCAGCTACGTGCGTGGGCCCGGTGCGCAGATTGTGATCCGCAGGGCGGGGTTTGTCGATCAGGCGCCGGAACGCGTGTCGATCGCTGCTCAGGGGGACCGGCTGGCCAACGCGATAGAGGCGGCAGGGCCAGAGGTGGATCTGGAAGAACTGCAGCGGCTGACATCTACTCTGCGCGGGCTCCAGAGGCTGACAACATCCTTCCGGTTTGAACCGGGCTCAACCCGCCCCGATGCGCAATCCCGCAGCAATATCGAGCAACTGGGCCGGGCGCTGGAGGCCGGGATCTACGACTCGCACAGGTTGCTCTTCGTTGGCTTCTCCGATGGCGAGGGCCCGGCGGAGGCGAACCGCAAGATCGCCATCAAGCGGGCCAATGCGGTGCGCGATGCGGTGGCGGCAGCGGCAGAGACCGCCAATCTGGACCGGGTGGATATCGACGTGGCGGCCTTTGGCGAGGCGCTGCCCATGGCCTGCGACGACAGCGCCTGGGGCCGCGAGGTGAACCGCCGGGTCGAGGTCTGGGTGCGCTGACCTCCCTGCGGCGGTTGCCAGCGCTACAGATATCCGTGGCTGCGAAAGCTGAGTTCGGATGATTTTCCGATGATCAGGTGATCGTGCAGGGTGATACCAAGCGCGGCTAGGGCGTTCTCAATGGTTGCGGTCATGGTGATATCGCTTTCCGAGGGGGTCGGATCGCCCGAGGGATGATTGTGCACCAGAATCACCGCGCTGGCGTTCACCTCCAGAGCCCGTTTGGCGACCTCGCGCGGGTAGACCGGCACATGATCCACGGTGCCACGGGCCTGTTCCTCATCCGCGATCAGCACGTTCTTGCGGTCCAGGAACAGCACCCGGAACTGCTCGACCTCAGAGTGGGACATGGTGGTGTGGCAGTAATCCAGAAGCGCATCCCAGCCGGAGAGTACCTGCCGCTGCATGATGCGGGAACGCGCCATGCGATGGGCGGCGGCCTCCAGTACCTTGAGATCGGTGATCACTGCTTCGCCAATGCCCTTTACCTGCAACAGGCGCTCTGCCGGGGCGGTGATGACCCGGTTGAAATCGACGAAGGTATCCATCAGCCGACGTGCCAGCGGTTTGACGTCCTGACGCGGGATAGACCGGAACAGTATCAGTTCAAGCAGCTCATAGTCTGGCATGGCTGCCGCGCCGCCCTCCATGAACCGCAGGCGCAGCCGGACGCGGTGATCCTTGATATAGGACGGTAGGCGTCCGGCAGGCACCAGCGCATCGCGCGCTTCGTCACTGCAATCAAACAGTGGCAGGGTCTTGTCCCGGAATGCGCCAGCTTTCACCACGATCACCATCGTTGAAGGTATCAGGCCTGTCCTCGGTATTAAGGGCCAGCGCAGTGGGCTGCACAAAGTAAAAACGCCCCACGAGGGGGCGTTTTTGCGATGGTATTCGACCCGAAAGCCGGGGAGGGTTCAGGGATTACCCCTTCATGCCGTCCCAGAAGCTTTTGACCGAGGAGAAGAAGCTGCGGGATTCCGGGTTCGTGTTCTCTTCCGAGAGGTCTTCGAACTCGCGCAGCAGTTCCTTTTGTCGGGAGGTCAGGTTGACCGGCGTTTCCACGGCCAGCTCGATGAACATGTCACCGGGGCTACCGCCACGCAGCGCAGGCATACCCTTGCCGCGCAGGCGCATCTGACGGCCGGACTGGCTGCCTTCGGGGATCTGGACGCGGCCACGGCCGCCGTCGATGGTCGGCACCTCGATGGCACCGCCCAGGGCAGCTTTGGCCATCGACACGGGCACCCGGCAATAAAGATTGTTGCCGTCGCGTTCGAACAGATCGTGCGGCGAAACCTCGACAAAGATGTAGAGATCGCCCGGAGGCCCGCCGCGCAGGCCCGCCTCGCCCTCACCAGCCAGACGGATTCGCGTGCCGGTTTCCACACCCGCCGGAATATTCACCGACAGCGAGCGGTCCTTTTCCACCCGGCCATGGCCGTGGCAGGTTTTGCACGGGTTCTTGATGATCTGGCCCAGGCCCGAACAGGTCGGGCAGCTGCGCTCCACCGTGAAAAAGCCCTGTTGCGCACGCACCTTGCCCATGCCCGAACAGGTCGGGCAGGTGGTGGGTTCGACCCCACCTTCGGCACCGGTGCCCTCGCAGGAGGTACAGGCGACCGAGGTCGGAACCTTGATCGTCTTGTGCAGCCCGGAGAAGGCCTCTTCCAGGGTGACGCGCAGGTTATAGCGCAGATCCGCGCCGCGCGATGCGCGCTGACGCCCGCCTGCTTGGCCGCGTCCGCCCATAAAGTCGCCGAACAGGTCGTCGAACACATCCGAGAAGGCCGAGGAGAAATCGCCGCCGCCCGGATGGCCGCCGCGGGGACCGCCGCCGCCGCCCATGCCGTTTTCAAAGGCCGCATGACCATAGCGGTCATAGGCTGCCTTCTTCTCGGCGTCCTTCAGAACCTCGTAGGCCTCGTTGGCCTCTTTGAACTGCGCTTCGGCATCCGGGTTATCGGCATTGCGATCCGGGTGCAGTTCCTTGGCTTTCTTGCGATAGCCTTTTTTGATTTCCTCGGCGGTGGCGCCTTTGGCCACCCCGAGAATGTCGTAATAGTCGCGTTTTGACATCGGTTTACCCCTTCTGCCTCAACGTAAAACGGGCCAGTCCGGGGTCCGGACCGGCCCGAGGGTCAAGCCAATGATTCAGACCTTAGCGCTTGTCGCCGTCCAGGTCTTCGAATTCGGCATCCACGATGTCGTCGTCGCCCGGGCCGCTGGCTTCGTCAGCGGCTGTGGGTTCTTCTTCACCTTCTTCAGCCTGCGCCTTGTAGATCGCTTCGCCCAGTTTCATCGCCGCTTCGGTGACGTTCTGGATGCCAGCCTTGATCTTCTCGGCGTTGGCTTTGTCGCTTTCCAGGTCGTCCTTCAGCGCGGCAACCGCCAGTTCGATCACTTCGACGGTGGACGGGTCCACCTTGTCGCTGTGCTCTTCGAGCGACTTCTCGGTCGAATGGATCAGGCTTTCGGCCTGGTTCTTCGCTTCGATCAGCTCGCGGCGTTCCTTGTCCGCCTCGGCGTTGTCCTCGGCGTCCTTGACCATCTTTTCGATGTCGTCATCGGACAGACCGCCCGAAGCCTGAATGGTGATCGTCTGCTCTTTGCCGGTCGCCTTGTCCTTGGCGCCGACCGAAACGATACCGTTGGCGTCGATGTCAAAGGTCACTTCGATCTGCGGCATGCCGCGCGGTGCCGGTGGGATGTCCTCGAGGTTGAACTGACCGAGCATCTTGTTGTCGGCAGCCATCTCGCGCTCACCCTGGAACACACGAATGGTCACGGCGTTCTGGTTGTCTTCCGCGGTCGAGAACACCTGCGACTTTTTGGTCGGGATAGTGGTGTTGCGGTCGATCAGGCGGGTGAAGACACCACCCAGGGTTTCGATACCCAAGCTCAGCGGGGTCACGTCGAGCAGAACAACGTCTTTCACGTCCCCCTGCAGAACACCGGCCTGAATGGCGGCGCCCATGGCAACCACTTCGTCCGGGTTCACACCCTTGTGCGGCTCTTTACCGAAGAACTTGGTCACCTCTTCGATGACTTTCGGCATCCGGGTCATACCACCGACCAGAACCACCTCATCAATGTCGGACGCGGACAGGCCGGCGTCTTTCAGAGCTGCGGCGCAGGGCTTCATCGAAGCCTTGATCAGGTCGCCAACCAGGCTTTCCAGCTTGGCGCGGGTCAGTTTCATGACCATGTGCAGCGGCTGGCCCGAGGACGGATCCATCGAGATGAACGGCTGGTTGATTTCGGTCTGCGAGCTGGAGGACAGTTCGATCTTGGCTTTTTCAGCGGCTTCTTTCAGTCGCTGCAGGGCCATCTTGTCCTTGGTCAGGTCGACCTGGTGCTCTTTCTTGAACTGATCTGCCAGGTAGTTGACGATGCGCATGTCAAAGTCTTCACCACCGAGGAAGGTGTCGCCGTTGGTCGACTTCACTTCGAACAGGCCGTCGTCGATTTCCAGAATGGTCACGTCGAAGGTACCACCACCAAGGTCATAAACCGCGATGGTCTGGGTGTCTTCCTTGTCGAGGCCATAGGCCAGCGCGGCGGCTGTCGGCTCGTTGATGATACGCAGGACTTCAAGACCGGCGATCTTGCCTGCGTCTTTGGTGGCCTGACGCTGTGCGTCGTTGAAATAGGCAGGCACGGTGATGACGGCCTGGGTCACTTCCTCACCGAGGTAGGACTCCGCGGTCTCTTTCATCTTGCCGAGAATGAAGGCCGAGATCTGGCTCGGCGAATACTTCTCACCCTTGGCTTCGACCCATGCGTCGCCATCGCCGCCGCTGATCACGTTGAACGGCAGGTTTTTCTTGTCTTTTGCCAGATCCGCATCGTCAAACCGGCGGCCGATCAGGCGCTTGACGCCGAAGATGGTGTTGTCCGGGTTGGTGACGGCCTGACGTTTGGCGGGCTGGCCAACCAGACGCTCTTCGTCGGTGAATGCGACGATGGACGGAGTGGTGCGGGTCCCTTCGGCGTTTTCAATCACGCGCGGCTGCGAACCATCCATGATGGCAACGCAGGAGTTGGTGGTCCCGAGGTCGATCCCGATAACTTTGCTCATTTTCGATCCCTTTTCTTTTCAAGGCGATTTCCCGAGACCTGGACCCGTTTTGGCATCCAGACCCCGATTTCGGTGCCAGGAGGTCTGCATCTCCCGGCGTCACGGCGTATATAGGGAGCGGAATTTGCCCCTGCAAGCGCCTGAACGCGTCGAGAAAGACGATTCAATGCGCTTTTTTGCATGGGCCGTGGTTAAGAATGGAATAACGGCAATGAGCAAGCTGCGCCTGCGCGGGTTCGAGATTTACAAAAGCCATCTGACCCCCGATGCGCAGCGGAACCTGATCGCGGCGTTGCGCCCGGTTCTGAAGGCGGCGCCGCTGTTTTCGCCTGTGGTGCCTGGAGGCGGGCAGATGTCGGTGCGCATGACCTCGGCTGGGGCGTTCGGCTGGTATTCTGATGCAGAGGGCTACCGCTACGCTCCAAAGCATCCGCGCGGCAGCGACTGGCCCGCGATCCCTGAACCGATTCTCGACATCTGGCGGGAGCTGACGGGGTTGGAGCGTCTGCCCGATTGCTGTCTCATCAACTACTACGGCGAAGACGCGCGCATGGGTCTGCATCAAGACAAGGACGAGGCGGATTTCTCCTATCCGGTTGTGTCCATTTCCCTTGGTGATGACGGGCTGCTGCGCCTTGGTAATCCGACACGCGGCGGCAAGACGGATTCGCTCTGGCTCAATTCCGGCGACGTGGTGGTCATGGGCGGAGAGGCGCGGCTGGCCTATCATGGGGTGGACCGGATCCGGTTCAAGTCTTCGCGGCTCTTGCCCAAAGGTGGGCGGCTCAATCTGACGCTGCGCGTTGTGACTTAAAGCGTTGGATCAGGTCGGGGGCTGCGTCTTCCAGCCAATGTACGTCGGCGCCGGCTGCCACAGCTGCCCCTGCGGCGCTGTTGAAACGGCGATCACCAAAATAGCCGATAGAAAACCAGCCACGCCCGTCTTCGGGTTCGCGCCGGAACAGGTCAAACCCGAACGAGCCATCATCCCGCCGGAAGATATCGACGCAGATGCTGTTGGTGCCGTCAGGCAGGTTGACCGAGGCAAGAACGTGGTGTGGGTGCGCCACTATCGGCGCGCGCTCCAGCTGAGCGAGACGTGGCGGCGGGTGTAGAATTCACCCATCAGGCCGATCATCACCAGCACCAGCCCCACCCAGGCGGCGTATTGCCATGTGCTGTGGTGAGGATTGTAGTTGATGAAGACATAGCCGCGCGACTGGTCGATGCAGTGGAACAGTGGGTTCCAGTCGAACATGGCCAGCATGAAGGTCGGCAGAGTATTGGCGAGGAACATCTTGCCCGAGGCGATCATGTTGGCGCGCTGGTAGATCATCGAGAAGATACCAACGAGGCTGGGTGCCCAAGGCTTCATCACCAGAAAAACAAGCCCTACCGCCGCGCCAGTGAACCAGGCCAGCAGAACCATACCAAAGGCGCCGATGGGTTGTTCGATATGCACCGGGGTAAAGGCGACGTGATAGACGAACAGGATGATCAGCAGCGACAGCACCTGAATATAAAGTGAGCCAAGCGCCGCTGACAGGATCGCCACCATGGTGTTCATCGGCGCGTGCTGCATCATCGGGCTGCTGGGCCCCTCTGCGCCGGCGACGGCGCTGACGGTTTTGGTATGGGTGAGGAACAGGAAGATCCCCGACAGCACATAAAGCAGAAAGTCGCCGCGAATGGCAGAGCCGCGCATGCCCAGAACCGCGAACATGATGTAAAAGGCCGCGACGAACAGAACAGCCTGCAACAGGTTGAGCCCCAGTGCGATCAGCGCGTTGTTGTGTTTCGACCGTACGCTCCGCACGACCGAATGAAAGACCACCTCGCCCATGGCGATGAGTCCGGAAACCGACGTTTTTTGCGTGCGAACCTGAAACATGTGGCCTGTAATCTGCGTTTGTTGCGGATTGGGGGACGGCCTGCTTGCCGTTCCAAAACAGAGCCACCATAAGGGGGCGCAGGAAAATTTTCAATTAACCCCTGGTCTGGGAGACGCCGAATTGACCTATGAAGAGCTCGTACCCGTGATCCGCCGGCTGGCGATCGAAGCCGGCAACAAGATCATGGAGATCTACAATTCGGATGATTTCGATGTGAAGGTGAAATCGGACGACAGCCCCGTCACCGCCGCTGACGAGGCCGCGGATGCTCTGATTTCGGCAGGCCTGCGTGCGGCGTTCCCGGATATGATGCTGGTCACCGAAGAGCAGAGCGCCTCGCACAAGGAACGCGGTGACACCTTCCTGATTGTCGACCCGCTGGATGGCACCAAGGAATTCATTCACCGCCGCGGCGATTTCACCGTGAACATCGCGCTGGTGGAAAAAGGCGTGCCGACCCGCGGCGTCGTCTATGCCCCGGCCAAGGAGCGTATGTTCTTCACTCTCGCTGATGGCTCTTCGGTAGAGGAAACCGGTGACTTTGACCCTGAGACTGTTGGAGCCACATCTCCGATCCGCGTTGCCTCCAGCGACAATGCGGCGCTGATGGTGGTGGCCTCGAAATCGCACCGGGATCAGGCGACCGACGACTACATCAACAAGTACAGCGTCAAGGACATGAAGAGCGCGGGTTCTTCGCTTAAGTTCTGCCTCGTGGCCACCGGCGAAGCGGATCTTTACCCCCGCGTGGGCCGCACCATGGAGTGGGATACAGCGGCCGGCCACGCGGTCCTGTCGGGTGCAGGTGGCAAAGTGGTGCGTTTCGACGATCATTCCCCCCTTGTTTACGGCAAAGGCGGCTATGCGAACCCGTTTTTCATCGCTTACGCTCCGGGCGTTGAATTGAAAGAGGCCTGATGTCTGTCCTGATCGTCATCCCCGCGCGCTACGCGTCGACACGCTATCCGGGCAAGCCGCTTGTGGAATTGACCGGAGCCACCGGCGAAAAGCAGACCCTGATCGAACGATCCTGGCGGGCGGCCTGTGCTGTCGATGGGGTCGAACGGGTCGTTGTCGCGACGGATGACGACAGGATTCGCAGCGCGGCAGAAGGCTTTGGCGCCGAGGTAGTGATGACCTCGGAAAGCTGCGCCAACGGCACCGAGCGCTGCGCCGAGGCCCATGCGGCGCTGGGCGGCGGCTACGAGGTCGTCGTGAACCTTCAGGGGGATGCGCCGCTGACGCCGCATTGGTTCATCGAGGATTTGGTCAAAGCTCTGCGCGCAGCCCCGGGCATGGGGTTGGCGACGCCGGTGCTGCGCTGTGATGGCGCAACGCTCAACAGTCTTTTGGCAGATCGGCGCGCGGGCCGCGTCGGTGGCACCACTGCGGTCTTCGCTGCGGACCACAGCGCGCTCTATTTCTCCAAAGAAGTGCTGCCTTTTTGTGCAAATGCCTATAAGGATGGCGAAAATACGCCAGTTTTCCACCATGTGGGCGTCTACGCCTACCGTCCCGACGCACTTGCCGCCTATCCTGATTGGCAGACAGGGCCGCTGGAAACCTTGGAAGGGCTGGAGCAGCTTCGTTTTCTTGAAAACGGTCGCAAGGTTCTGTGTGTCGAAGTCACCGCGCGGGGGCGCGAATTCTGGGAGCTGAACAATCCGGAAGATGTGCCCAGGATAGAGGAGATGATGTCTCGGATGGGAGCGGCCTAACCAAAGTGAGGCCAACGGCAGGTCTCTGAATAGGGGCAAAACATGGCCCAATGTCATCAAAAACCCTTTTTTTGGTGTTTTTGTATAGGGTGAAACGGATAGGGATTGCGCAACAGGTGAAGTGCGTGACCCTGTGGGGCCGGAACCAGTGAGGGCAGTATGCCCCGAAAATAATTGAGAGAACACCATGCGTAAAAAAGTGACGAAGGCGATTTTCCCTGTGGCGGGTCTGGGCACACGGTTTTTGCCTGCGACCAAATCGGTGCCCAAGGAAATCATGACGCTGGTGGATCGCCCCCTGGTGCAATATGCCATCGACGAGGCTCGCGAGGCGGGGATCAAGGAATTCATCTTCGTAACCTCGCGCGGTAAGGGGGCATTGGAAGACTATTTTGACCAAGCCCCGATATTGGAGCAGGAGCTGCGCAAGAAAGGTAAGGATGCGCTGCTCGAAACTCTGAAGCACACCAATATGGAAAGCGGCGCCATCGCCTATATCCGCCAACATCAGGCACTTGGTCTGGGCCATGCGGTCTGGTGTGCGCGGCGGCTGATCGCCAATGAGCCCTTCGCAGTGATCCTGCCCGACGATGTGATCGCGGCAGAGACCCCCTGCCTCAAGCAGATGGTTGAGGCCTATAGCGAAACCGGCGGCAATATGGTGGCTGCGATGGAAGTCGCACCAGAGAAGGCAGGTGCTTATGGTGTTCTGGACGTGAAGAACGACATGGGATCCGTGGTCGAGGCCCGCGGCATGGTCGAAAAACCGGCTATGGGCGAGGCGCCCTCCAATCTGGCGGTGATTGGCCGTTACATTCTTGAGCCCTCGGTGCTGCGCAATCTCAACAAGATGAAGCAGGGGGCGGGCGGCGAGATTCAGCTGACCGACGCCATTGCCCAGGACATCGAAAAAGATGTGCCTGTTTATGGCTATCGCTTCCGCGGCCAGCGCTTTGATTGCGGTTCCAAGGCAGGTTTCCTCCAGGCCACTGTCGCCTTCGCCCTGGGGCGTGAGGAATTGCGGGATGAGCTGCTGCAGTATATCACCGAAATCGCTCAGGTCGGACAGGCTGCCGAGTAGGAAACACTGGCCAGCCTCTGGTATTGAGACCGGACAATACAAGATCGAATTAGGGGTATACGGACAGTGGCAAATGTTCTGGTAACCGGCGGTGCCGGCTATATTGGCTCGCATGCATGCAAGGCGCTGAAGGCGGCGGGGTTTACACCCGTCACTTATGACAATCTGGTCACGGGTTGGCAGGACGCAGTCAAATTCGGCCCGTTTGAAAAGGGCGACCTTGCGGATCGCGCCCGTCTGGACGAGGTTTTTGCCACCTATAAACCGGTTGCGGTGATGCATTTTGCGGCTCTCAGCCAGGTCGGTGAGGCGATGAGCCAGCCGGGCCGCTACTGGGCCAATAACACCGGTGGATCGCTGAACCTGATCGAGGCCGCCGTTGCTGCCGGATGCCTTGATTTCGTGTTTTCCTCGACCTGTGCCACCTATGGCGAGCACGATAACGTGGTGCTGGATGAAAACACGCCGCAGCTGCCGCTCAACGCCTATGGTGCCAGTAAACGTGCGGTCGAGGATATCCTGAAGGATTTCGGCGCGGCCTATGGGCTGCGTTCGGTGGTCTTCCGCTATTTCAACGTGGCAGGCGCAGATCCCGAGGCTGAAGTCGGCGAATTCCATCGCCCCGAAACCCACCTGGTGCCGCTGGTGCTGGATGCGATCGACGGCAAGCGCGATGCGCTGACCATTTTTGGCACCGATTACGACACCCCCGATGGAACCTGCATCCGCGACTATGTGCATGTCTGCGACCTGGTGGATGCCCATGTTCTGGGTCTCCAGTGGCTGAAGGATGGCAAGGGCAGCCAGATCTTCAACCTCGGTACCGGCAGCGGGTTTTCGGTGCGCGAGGTCATGGATAAGGCTGAAGAGGTCACCGGCAGCAAGGTACCTTGCACCGTGGGGCCACGCCGGGCGGGCGATTGCACCAAACTGGTGTCGGGATCGACCCGGGCGATCACAGATCTGGGCTGGGACCCACAGCGTTCCAGTCTTGAGATGATGATCGCTGATGCCTGGAAATGGCATCAGACGGGCAATTACGAGGCCTGAGCATGGAGCCGCTCCGCCCCGCCGCCGAGATGCCGGATATCGGCTGGCGTGCAGCCTACCGGATGCGGTGGAAACGGCGGCGGCTTCTGTGGCGCTCCTGGCGCTCTCGTCACCAGCTGAGCCTGTTGCGCGATCAGACAGCGGCAATCGGGGCAGAGGACATTCTGGCCTTTGTTGTGCTGCGTAACGAGGCGACGCGGCTGCCGTATTTCCTGGACTATTACCGGCGCCTCGGCGTCGGGCACTTCCTGATCATCGACAATGGCAGTGATGATGGCAGCGCAGAGATGCTGCGGCAGCAATCCGATGTCTCGCTCTGGCAGACGTCCGCGGGCTACAAGGCCTCCCGCTTCGGGCTGGACTGGCTGACCTTCCTGCTGATGACCTATGGCAGGGATCACTGGTGCCTGACGGTGGATGCGGATGAACTGCTGACCTATGGCGGCATTGCCACCCATGATCTGCGCGCGCTGACCGAACTGCTTGACCGCAGCGGGCAGGTCGGGTTTGGCGCCATGATGCTGGATCTTTATCCGCGCGGGCCGCTGAATCAGGTCAGCTACAGGCCGGGTCAGAACCCGCTGGAGGTTTTGCAGTGGTTCGATGCGGTGCCTTACCGTGCGGTCCGGCAGCACCCGATGGGAAACCTGTGGCTGCAGGGCGGCGCGCGGGAGCGGGTGTTCTTTGCCGGGGAGCCACATCGCTCTCCGACGTTGAACAAGATCCCGCTGATCCGCTGGAACCGCCGCTACGCCTATGTCAATTCGACCCATGCGGCGCTGCCGCCGGCGCTGAACGCCCTATACGACGGGCCGGGCGGGCCGCAGCCGTCGGGCGTGCTGCTGCACACAAAATTCCTGCCCGAAATTGTCGCAAAATCGGCAACAGAAAAGCAGCGAAAACAGCACTTCCATACGCCCGAGGATTTCGAGCCCTATTATGACCATCTGACCTCGGCCCCGGACCTGTGGTTTGAGAACGCTTTGAAATACACGGGGCCAGAGCAACTGGCCGATCTGGGGTTGATGCGGGCGCCCGCGTGGTAGGGTGTGAATTACCCGAGTTCGGTGGTGCGGGTAGCCCCCGTAACTGTTTCTAAATTCGTTGTTAATAGACTTGGCGCGTGACATATTGCGCGCAGGCAGTCGCGCGCCGGGGCCTACCCGCGCGGAGCGTACAGGGTCGGAAACAGACGGATATGGAGTAGCCGTGGGTCTTTGGGATTCTTACCGTATGCGTGTACGGCGCAGGTACAGGCTGGCCCGGGCCTTGCGTAAATCCCGTGAACTCAAGACCATTCAGGACAACACCGGCCAGATCCGGCCGGATGATATCCTGTTGGTTTCCACGATGCGGAACGAGAAGATCCGCCTGCCCTATTTTCTCGACTATTACCGGGACCTTGGGGTCGATCACTTTCTCCTTGTCGATAACGGATCGCAGGACGGCACCCGCGACTATCTGCAAGGCATGCCGGATGTGTCTCTCTGGCACAGTGATGCGAGCTATCGGCGGGCAAACTACGGTGTGGACTGGATGAATGCGCTCAAGCGCCGCTATGCCCATGGGCATTGGGTGCTGGTGGTCGATCCGGATGAGCTGTTCATCTATCCGTTCTGCGACACGCGCCCGATCCGGGCGCTGACCGATTGGCTGGACAATTCCGCGATCCGCAGTTTTGCCGCCATGCTGATCGATGTTTATCCCAAGGGGCGCATCACCGATGCAGCCTATCAGCCCGGTCAGGATCCTTTGGAAATCGCCAACTGGTTCGACAGCGGCAACTACACGATCAGCCCGAACCCGACCTATGGCAACCTGTGGATTCAGGGCGGCCCCCGTGCCCGCATGTTCTTTGCCGACCGGCCAAAGAAGGCACCGGCGCTGAACAAGATACCACTGGTCAAATGGGACCGGAAATACGCCTATGTCAGTTCGACCCACGCCCTGCTGCCGCGCGGGCTGAACCGAGTTTATGAGACCAATGGCGGCGAAAAGACCAGCGGCGCGCTGCTCCATACCAAGTTTCTGGACACCTTTGGTGACAAGGCCCGCGAAGAGGTGACGCGCAGCCAGCACTATGCGCAATCGGCCGAGTACAAGGCCTATGCCGCGTTCTTGGCCGAGCAACCGGACCTGTGGTGCAAATGGAGCGAGAAATACATCAACTGGCGCCAGCTTGAGATTCTGGGTCTCATGTCCAAGGGCAACTGGGCATGAGCAGCGCAGGCCAAACTAGCAAGGAAGAGGCCACCAAGGGCACGGTCGGCATCGTCATGCTGGTGCATACGGCGCTGGAGCGGGCCGAGCAGGTGGCGCGCCACTGGGCGGCGGCGGGCTGCCCAGTGGTGATCCATGTGGACCGTAAGGTGCCGCAGACCACGTTCAAAACCTTCCGCGACGGGCTGTCGGATGAGCAGCTGATCCGGTTTTCGCCGCGCCACACCTGCGAATGGGGCACCTGGGGCATCGTCGCCGCCTCGCAATCGGCAGCGGAGATGATGTTGCGGTCCTGTCCCGGCGTGCGCCACGTCTACCTGTCGTCAGGCTCTTGCCTGCCGCTCAGACCGGTGCAGGAACTTGTCGATTATTTGGCCGCCCGCCCGCAGACCGATTTCATCGAAAGTGCCACCACCGCCGATGTGCCATGGATCGTGGGCGGTCTGGATGTGGAACGTTTCACCCTGCGCTTTCCCTTTTCCTGGAAAAAGCAGCGCGCGCTATTCGATGGTTATGTCAATCTGCAGCGCAGGCTAGGGATCAAGCGGCGCATTCCCCCCGGTCTGGTGCCCCACATGGGCAGCCAATGGTGGTGCCTGACCCGCCGCACCCTGTCGGCGATTCTTGAGGACCCGGACCGGCCAATCCATGATCGCTACTTCAAGAAGGTCTGGATCCCCGACGAAAGCTATTTCCAGACCCTCGCGCGGCAGCATTCGGCGCAGATCGAAAGCCGTTCGCTGACCCTGTCGAAGTTCGATTTCGAGGGCAAACCGCATATCTTCTATGACGATCACCTGCAGCTGTTGCGCCGGTCCGACTGTTTCGTTGCCCGCAAGATCTGGCCACGGGCGCAGCGGCTTTATGATGCCTTCCTGACCCATCCGGCAGGTGCGATGAAGCGGACGGAACCCAACCCAGGCAAGATCGACCGGGTCTTCTCCAAGGCGGTGGAGCGGCGCACCCGGGGGCGACCGGGTCTTTACATGCAAAGCCGGTTCCCGAGCAAATGGTCGGTGAGCAATGTGACCGCCAATCCCTATTCGGTGTTCCAGGGCTTTGCTGAGCTCTTCGTCGATTTTGAAAGCTGGCTGAACCGGACCACGGGCAGCCGGGTGCATGGCCATCTGTTTGCGCCGGATAGGGCCGAATTCGCCGACGGCGACAGCATGATCAATGGCGCACTCAGCGATACGGCAAAATTGCGCGACTATAATCCCGAAAGCTTCCTCACCAATCTGATCTGGAATACCCGGGGGCAACGGCAAAGCTTCCAGTTCGGCCCGCAGGACAACCAGAAAATCGGCGCCTTTATCGCAGGCGATCCCAATGCGCATGTGTCGGTGATCAGCGGCGCCTGGGCAGTGCCCTTGTTCCGCTCGACGCAGAGTTTTTCCGAATTGCGGCGCATCGCGGCGCGCCTGCAGCGGATCGAGGCTGCGCATCTGCATCTGCTGCGTGATCAGCATACCAAGGCCCGCGTCCGCATCTGGACCATGGCGGAATTTGTCGAGGCACCGATGGAGCCCCTGCAGGCCATTCTGGACGATCTGGGGGCGCAGGCCCCGCGCCATCTGAACGAGGCGCCGACGATGGCGGATCTGGAGGGCTTTGGACAGTTTCTGCAGAACCTCAAGAACCAGGGCATGCACCCCTATTTGATGGGGGATTTCCCGGTGGAACAAGGACCGGTGAGCATGCCAAAGTCCCCCCGAAAACCGTATTTGGTGCGATAGGTTCTGATGACCAAACCCTTTGATTACTTCGTTGTTTTTGCTGAAATGCGCACGGGCTCCAATTTTCTGGAGGCCAACCTCAACGCGCTAGAAGGGGTGATCTGCCACGGAGAGGCCTTCAATCCTCATTTCATAGGCTACCCGAACCGCACCGAGGTTCTGGGCCTGACGCAGGAGATGCGCGAAGCGGACCCTGGCAAGCTGATCGATCGGATCCGGTCGCAGCCCGATGCCTTTGGCGGCTTTCGGTATTTCCACGATCACGATCCGCGGGTTCTGGACATTGCGCTGGAGGATCCTCGCTGCGCCAAGATCATCCTGACCCGCAACCCGCTGGACAGCTACGTCTCGCGCAAGATCGCTGCGGCCACCGGCCAGTGGAAGCTGACCAATATCAAGCGCCGCAAAGAAGCGCAGGCGGAGTTCGATGCGACGGAGTTTTCCCGCCATGTCGAGGATCTTCAGGCATTTCAGATCACGTTGATGAACCGGCTTCAGTCCTCAGGCCAGACCGCGTTCTATGTGGATTATGAAGACCTGCAGAATCTGGATGTGATGAACGGTCTGGCGCAATGGTTGGGCGTCAACTCCCGGTTGGTGGCACTGGATGACAAGCTGAAGCGGCAGAACCCGGCGCCGACCCTGTCCAAGGTGGCCAACCCGGATGAGATGACGGCAGCACTGGCGGCAATGGATTGGTTCAACCTGTCGCGCACGCCGAATTTCGAACCGCGCCGTGGCCCGGCGGTGCGCGGCTATCTGGCCGCCGCCAAGACGCCGCTCCTTTACCTGCCGATGCGGGGCGGGCCCGAGGAAGCCATGTCGGAATGGCTGGCAGCGCTGGATGGTGTGACGTCGGAGGATTTGATCTCCGGGATGAACCAGAAAGAGCTGCGCCAGTGGAAAACTCAGAACAAGGGCTTTCGCAGTTTCACCGTTCTGCGTCACCCGGCCGAGCGAATTCACCAGGTGTTTTGCCAGCGCATTCTGCAAAAGGGGCCGGGCAGTTATGGTGCCATTCGCGAAACCCTGCGCCGTCAATTCAAGGTGCCGCTGCCCAAGGATGGCCCGGATGAGGATTATTCCCGCACCGATCACCGCGCCGCCTTTGAAGGGTTTCTGGGTTTCGTCAAAGCCAACCTTGCCGGGCAGACCTCGATCCGGGTGGATGCCGAATGGTCCAGCCAGTCACAGGCCTTGTCGGGCTTTGCCGAGCTTGGGCCGCCAGACATGATCCTGCGCGAAGAGGAACTGGTGGTGGAACTGCCCGCCCTGGCACAAAGGTTTGCAGCCTCCGCGCCCGCCTATGCGCCGTCACAGCCGAGATCGCAGCCCTATACGCTGGGCGATATTCATGATGCAGCGCTGGAGGAGATGATCACAGCGCTCTATCAGCGGGATTATATGATGCTGGGGTTCGATGCCTGGAGGCCGCAGCGCTGAAGAGTGTCTGCCCTGAACAAGGGCAGTTTTCCCCATAGACTGTTCAATGCCGCTCTCAGGCGGCCTGAACGGGCTGGTTTTCGGTGAGAATGGTGAACAGCGTCGCCGGATCGTTATTGGCGCGCAGTTTGGTGCAGAAATTCTGCTCCCGCAGGGTGCGGGACACCAGGGCCAACGCCTTCAGATGTTCAACGCCTGCGTCCTCGGGCGCAAAAAGGGCAAAGGCGATATCGACGGGCTGCCGGTCGACGGCCGCGAAATCCAGCGGTTTTTCCAGGGTCACGAAGACGCCGCAGACCTCGGACAGGCCATCAAGGCGGGCGTGGGGCAGGGCAACACCGTGTCCTACCCCTGTCGGGCCAAGGCTTTCCCGATCAAGCAGCGCCTCAACCGTGGGTTGCGGATTGAGACCATAGGCGAGATGCCCGACCTCGGCGATCTCCTGAAACAGCCGCTTCTTGCTTGAGGCTGCACCAATCACGCGGACGGCGTCCGGTTTGAGGATCTTGGAAATCTGCATCTCGGTCATTTGCTCCGCTCGACCACCTTATCCGGTGGGCCGCTGGGCTACTGCTTAAGGATCGATCCAACCGATGTTGCCATCATCCCTGCGGTAAACCACATTCAATCCGTCTTTGCCTTCGTTGCGGAAAACCAGAACGGGCGCCCCGGCCAGTTCCATCTGCATCACTGCTTCGCCAACGGACAGGGACGGGATCTTGGTTTCCATCTCGGCCACGATGATCGGCTGCAGCGAGTCGGGTTCGGTCCCGGTCTCCGCTTCATCAGAGGCGAGGATATAAGAGCTGGCGCCCAAATGTTCAACCGGTTCGCTGCGGTCGCGGTGATGGTCCTTCAGGCGGCGTTTGTAGCGGCGCAGCTGTTTTTCCATCTTGTTGCAGCAGCCTTCGAAAGACGCATAGATTTCAGTGGCATGAGCCTTGGCCTGAGCGGTCAGACCGGTGGACAGGTGAACGGTGGCCTCGCAGACGTATTCATGCGCCGAACGGGAAAAGACCACGGTGGCGTCCGTCGGGCGCTCTGCGTATTTCGCGACAGCCGTTCCCAGTTCATCCTTAACGTGGGACTGCAACGCTTCGCCGATGTCGATCTGTTGACCGCTGATTTTGTAACGCATGTGATCTCCTTCACAATAATACCACCCGCAACACCGCCGGGGCCAAGCCCGGCAGACTATCGTCAGCTGCGGATGAGGGGATTAGGCAAATACGCCGGAAGCAACCATGCGGACCCTGTTGCCAAGGCCAGCTTGCGGACTGCATCGGACTGCACATTTGCCATACTTCAATTCCATGACAACTGACGAAAAGAGTCAATGGAGAAGCGATGCAGATGGTGAAGGAATAGGAAACCGGCAGGAACAGGCCGAGGCCCGAAAGGCACGGTTCGGTTCAGGAAATACGGAAATTGTCACCCAGATAAACGCGGCGCACGTTTTCGTTCTCGACCACCTCTTCGGGGCTGCCGGACATCAGAACCTGACCGTCATGCAGGATATAGGCACGATCAACGATTTCGAGGGTTTCGCGCACGTTGTGATCGGTTATCAGCACCCCGATGCCGCGTTTCTTCAGATCGGCGACCAGATGGCGGATATCGCCAACCGAAATCGGGTCGACCCCGGCAAAGGGTTCATCCAGCAGCAGGTATTTCGGATCCGCCGCCAGGCACCGGGCGATTTCCACCCGGCGCCGTTCACCGCCCGACAGGGCCAGCGCAGGGGCGCGGCGCAGATGTTCGATAGAGAAATCCGACAGCAGCTCTTCTAGCCGTTCGCGCCGCTTGTGGTCGTGTTTGACGGCAATATCCAGCACGGCCGAGATATTGTCCTCGACCGACAGGCCCCGGAAAATGGACATTTCCTGCGGCAGGTAACCAATGCCAAGCCGCGCGCGGCGGTACATCGGCAGGTTGGTGACGTTCTGCCCGTCGATGGTGACGGTGCCCGCCTCGGGAAAGACAAGGCCCGCGATGGCGTAGAAACTGGTGGTCTTGCCGGACCCGTTCGGCCCCAGAAGGGCGACAACCTCGCCCCGGTCCAGACGCATGGTCACGTCACGAATCACCACCTTCTTGCGATAGCTTTTGCGCAGGTGTTCGATCCTGAGGCCGGACGAGCCTTCGGTGACCTTTAGTTCGGGTTTTGTCGCCATCAGTTGCCGCCATCCGGGTTGAGGATGGTTTTGACCCGTCCGGCCATGCTCGCGGTGCCGGTGGTCAGGTTCACCTCAAGCCGGTTCGAGGTCAGCGTGCTGGCTCCCTGATTGAGCAGGACATTTCCGGTCATCACAATGGTGCCGCTGTCGATGGTGTATTCCGCCTTCTCGGCCTCTGCGGCGTCCGGGCCGCTGACCAGCAGCACATCGCCGGACGCCTCAAGCTGGTCGATGCCACGTTTGCCGGTCTCATCGGTCTTGTAGATCACCAGAACCCGGTTCGCAGACAGTCGCATCACCCCTTGGATGATCAGCACATTGCCAGTGAATTCGGCCGAGCCATCGGCCTGGTTGACCGCCAGCGCATCGGCTGTCACCTCGACAGGCTCCTTGGGGTCGGCCTTAACCTCGCCAAAGGCAATCACGTCCGTCTGGGCCATCGCAACCGGTGCAACCGATGCAAGGGTGCAAGACAGGCAAATCAGCAAGGTGGGCAATCTGAACACGGGCTATCTTTCTTTAGTATTGGGATCGTATACCAGCTTGACTCTGTTTTTGAATACCATTTGCACCGGTCCGCCCTCGGTTTTTGCCGTCACCAGCATCTGCCCTGCAGTCAGAACGCCAAGGGCGCCCGTGGCATGAACCGGTCCGGGACTTTCTGCGCGCACTCCGTCCAGGGCGGTTTCCAGTAATTCTGTCTCAACCGTCATACCATCCGCGGATGTCAGTTTGACGTTGCCGCTGAACCGCGCGAGACCTTGATCGGGATGCACCGCGCCGCTGTCAGAGACCAACGTCATGCGGCCGCCCTCGGCCATGCGGATTTCGGCCTGCAGATTGGTGGCCGTGGCGCCGCCGCTGTCGCTGTTGGGCTGAGCAACCGAGGCCATCACCATGATCTCATCGCCCTGCGCGGTGGTGCCGGAAAAGAAGGGGCGGGTAACCTGCTGCCCGCGCATGCGTTCCTCGATCTCCTTTTGCGCAAAGGGGATGACCGCCTCGGTGTCGACGCCGCGCGAAATCAGGAACAGCGTCGACAGCAGCGCCAGCGCGGCCAGCGGCAGCAGCACCTTGAGATAGGCGACTGTGCGCGAATAGCGGTCCATCCGGTGTCCCCTTTCTTTTTTTGGCGTTGCGGTTCAGCCGAGGCCCGCGCGCAGGCAATCGTGGATGTGGATCAGGCCCAGTGCCTGCGGGCCCTGGGTGGGATCCACCACAAACAGGCAGGTGATCTTGCGGGCATTCATCACCGCAAGCGCCTCTTCGGCGAGGGCGTCGGGGCCGATGGTTGTCGGCGAGGAGGTCATGACATCGGCAGCGGTCTGGCTCAGCAGCCCGTCCATGTGGCGGCGCAGGTCGCCGTCGGTGATGATGCCGGTCAGGGCGTTCTCAGCACCGGTGACACCGGCCACGCCAAATCCCTTCTGGCTGATTTCCAGCAGCGCCTCGGACATCGGGTTGGCTTCAGCGACCAGTGGCAGGGCATCTCCGCCGTGCATCAGGTCGCGGACCTTGGACAGGCGCGCACCGAGTTTGCCGCCGGGGTGAAAATCGCGGAAGTTCTCGGGGCGGAAATCGCGGTGCTTCATAATGGCAATGGCGAGCGCATCGCCCATGGCCAGCGTCAGTGTGGTCGAAATCGACGGCACGATCCCGTATCCGCAGGCCTCGCCCAGGGCCGGGATTTCCAGCTGCACGTCGGCTTGGGTCATCAGGGTGCTTTCCGACCTGCTGGAGAGGCCGATCAACGGAATTTCAAAGCGGCGGGTAAAGACCAGAAGGTTGGCCAGCTCCGGCGCTTCGCCCGAGTTGGAGATGGCCAGAACCACATCGCCCTTGGACAGCATTCCAAGGTCGCCGTGGCTGGCCTCGGCCGGATGCACAAAATGGGCAGGTGTGCCGGTGCTGGCCAATGTCGCTGCGATCTTGCGACCGATGTGGCCGGATTTGCCGATACCGCTGACGATCACCCGCCCTTCGGCCTTCAGGATCAGGCGCACCGCATCGGCGAACCGCTCGTCAAAACCGGCAGCCAGCGCATCCAGTGCGCGGGCTTCGTCGGTCACGACCTGACGCGCCGTGGCGAGAAAGTGTTCCGACCCGCTCATGAGTGCGCAAAGATATCGGTTTCGGGCCAGCCCGCCAGATCAAGGCGCGCGCGCATCGGCAGGAAGTCGAAACAGGCCTGCGCCATGTCGGTGCGGCCTTCACGGGCAAGACGTTTGTCCAGCTCTTCACGCAGGCGGTGCAGGTGCAAAACGTCCGAGGCGGCATAGTCCAGCTGCGCTTCGGTCAGGGTTTCGGCACCCCAGTCGCTCATCTGTTGTTGTTTCGAGATATCGACACCGATCAGTTCCTGACACAGGTTCCGCAATCCGTGGCGGTCGGTATAGGTGCGGATCAGGCGGCTTGCGATCTTGGTGCAGTAAACCGGCGCTGCCAGCGCGCCAAAGGCGTGGTACATGGCGGCGATGTCAAAACGCCCGAAATGGAACAGCTTCAGCACATTGGGATCTTCCAGCATACGGCACAGGTTCGGTGCTTCGCTCTGGCCCTTCTCAATCTGAACGATATGGGAGTTGCCGTCACCGCCGGACATCTGGATCACGCACAGCCGGTCGCGGTGGGGGTTGAGCCCCATGGTTTCACAATCGATTGCAACAACCGGGCCAAGGTCAAGCCCGTCCGGCAGGTCGTTTTTGTAAAGATGATTGGCCAATGGAGCGGTCCTTTGTCTGGGCAGGGCGCGTGGCCCGCCTTTCTGCCGAAATAGGGGCTAAAGCCTCTGAACTCAACTGTAGCCCAGCCCAGCCCTTGGTGTTGGGCAGCACTGGACGATATTTCTGCTAACATGGGGTTTAAGGCAGGTCAGCCAAATAGGAAACCTGCCAAAGCATTCGGCCCGGCAGTCTTTATCCAGCTCTCATGCGGCTGAAACTCATCGAGATATGAGCCTGTTGCAGCATCGCGGCAGCCTGAAGGTCGCCAGCCTCCAGCGCTGCAGTGACGGTGCTGATCTCGCCATCGAAGATGCGCATTTCATCGCAAAGGTCGATGATGGAATCGATCACCGAGGTCAGCCAGATCCGCGAGGTCTGATAATACAGCCGTTCGGCTGTGGTGCGCAGCGGCATGTTGCCGGTCAGTTTCAGCGTGGCGAGGAAGAAATCGGTGATCAGCCGGGCAAATTCGCGCGGGGCCGGGTCCTGCAGCAGCGATTGTGAGCGATCCGACAGGGCGCGGAACTCGGCAAGCAGCGCGTCGCTGGGCGGCAGGGGCATGATGTGGCCCATCATGCCGGCCAGTTCCATCCTCAGCTGGTAGGTTTGCGCCAGTTCCTCAAGGTTCACATCGGTGACGAAGGTGCCTACGCCGTGTACCGATTGCACCAGCCCTTCGTCTTCGAGCCGGGCAAGAACCCGGCGCAGCGGGGTGCGACTGACGCCGAATTCCTCGGCCAGTTCGGTTTCCGACAGGCGGGTTCCGGGCGCATAGTCCAGCAGACAGATACGATCCCGGATTTCCCGGTGCATCAGTTCGAACCGGTCACGGGCACTATAGTCGGCATTGTCGAGATCCAGCGCCGTGTTGGGCGAGGATGAGGTCATTGGAGGCCTCCCTTGGTTGGGTGCCTGTGTAGCTGTCCCCGCCCGTCGGCGCAAATATCTGTTCAGACCAGTTTGGCAGAGAGCCCTTCGAGCAGCCCGAGGCATTGCGACAGCTGGTCGAGCGAGACGTATTCGTCGGGTTTATGCGCCTGTTCGATCGATCCCGGTCCGCAGACGGCGACATTCATACCAAGCCCCTGGAAAATCCCGGCCTCGGTGCCGAATGCCACCAGGTCGGCGCCATTTGCCCCGGTCAGCTCCTGCAGGATCTCGCGGGCCTCGTTGTCGGTCACTGGCTCCAAACCGTCGACCTCTCCGATCACCTCGGTGACGATACCAGCCTCGGGGAACACCGCCTGCATCTGCGGGATCAGGGAGTGAGTACATAGCCGGTGCAGGTCTTCTTTGACGAAGTCGGCATCGGATTTCTGCACCGGGCGCATTTCCCAGTCGACCCTCGCTTTGCCGGGGATCACGTTATGGGCGTGGCCGCTGACCAGCGCGCCGGTGTTGATGGTGGTCCAGGGCGGTTCGAACCGGCTGCCTTCGGGGGCGCGGGCACGCAGGGCGTCCTTCAGCTCCAGCAGGCGGGCGACGTAGCGCGCTGCGTATTCCGCAGCATTGACCCCCAGATCCGGCCCGGATCCGTGCCCTTCGAGCCCGGTGAAATGGGTCGAATATTCATAGCAGCCTTTGTGGCCTTCGATGATGCGCATCATCGTAGGCTCTCCGACGATGCAGACCGAGGGGCGTATCTCCCGTTCTTTCAGCGACTTGGCCAGAGCCTGCGCGCCAAAGCAGCCGACCTCTTCGTCATAGGTGAAGGCGAAATGGATCGGCCGGGATGGGTTCAGCGCCGCGTAATGCGGCGCCATCGCGGTTGCTGCCGCGATGAATCCCTTCATGTCGCAGGTGCCACGCCCGAACAGCTTGCCGTCGCGCTCCACCATCTGGAAGGGATCGCTGGACCAGTCCTGATCGGTCACAGGCACCACGTCCGAATGGCCCGAGAGAACGATGCCACCATCGGTATCGGGACCAATGGTGGCGAAAAGATTGGCCTTGCTGCCGGTGTCGTCGGTCCACAGATGAACCTGTGCGCCTGCGCTATCCAGCCGGTCCGCCAATAGCGACATCAATGTCAGGTTGCTGCTCGCGGACACGGTCGGTTGCGCGATGAGTTCTCCCAACAAATCCGTCGTTCGGGGCAGGAAGGTCATTCAGAACCTCGTCTTTCACAAAGATTTTGCGCTCCACATCGCAGAGAGCTTCGGCTGGTCCGTTCTCGCGTATCAGGATCGTCTCGGTGGTCTCAAGCCCCCAGCTGTCCATCCAGAGCGCAGGCATGAAGTGGAAGGTCATCCCCGGCATCAGCACGGTTTCATCGGTGTCCCGCAGCGAGATGGTCCGCTCACCCCAGTCCGGCGGGTAGCTGAGGCCGATCGGGTAACCGCAGCGTCCGTTGCGGTCGATTCCGGCCTTTTTCAGGGCGCCATTCAGGGCATTGGCAATGTCGCAGGCGCGGTTGCCGGCCTTTGCAGCCTCGATCCCGGCCTCGATCCCTTCGTTCAGCGCGGAAGAAGCGTCCAGCATCTCCTGCGGCGGTTGGCCCAGGTGCACGGTACGGCACAGCGGCGCGTGGTAACGGCGGTAGCAGCCAGAGAGTTCAAAGAAAGTTGCCTCGCCGGTCTGCATCTCGCGCCCGTCCCAGGTCATATGCGCGGCGGTGGCATCCAGGCCCGAGGGCGTCAGCGGCACGATGGCCGGGTAATCACCCCAGTCTTCGCCAACCCCATAGGTGCCGGCCTGCAGCAGGTCGCCCACCAGCTCGTTCTTGCGCAATCCGGGGCGTGCGCGTTCGATGGCCAGATTGACGATGTTTTCGGTGATGCGGGCGGCCCGTCGGATGAACATCAGCTCTTCGTCTGACTTCACCGCACGCTGCCAGTTCACCAGCGCGGTGGCGTCATGCAGGCTGGCGTTGGGCAGGTTCTTTTGCAGGACAGCGTGGGCCTTGGCGGAGTAATAGTAGTTTTCCATTTCCACGCCGACGCGGGCCTTGCCATATCCGAGCCGGGTCAGATGCGCGGCCAGATCTTCCATCGGGTGGCAGGTGGTCGATTGGATATAGCGGTCGTCGTAGCCGATGACGCTGCGCTCTTCCATCCAGACGGTGCGCAGGGCGCCAAAGGCATCCATCGTGCGGCCCCACCAGATCGGATCACCGTTCAGCCCCAGGATGACACCCTGGTGGACATAGAAGGACCAGCCGTCATAGCCGGTCAGCCAGGCCTGATTGGACGGGTCCGTGACGAAGAGAACGTCGATCCCGGCGGCCTCCATGGCTTTGCGGGTCTTGGCGATGCGGCGGGCGTATTCGCCCTCAGTAAACGGAGCAAGTTCCAGTGGCATGGGGACCTCTGTTCAAAGGAGGGGTGTCGGAAATAGGGACTGTAATCTTTGTAGATGAGTACATCCTCCGATTCCGATCTATTCGCGGCAAAGGATTTGCTCAAAACGACACGCATAATCGGCATTTACGACGTCGTGAGCGGCAGGTTGCGTGATTGTTGTGCACAACCGGCGAATCTTTGGACAATTTTGGTCCAGAGTAGAACCTACGCCGGTATCGCGGTCACCTGTGTTCTCTCCGGCACGGCAGGTGGCGCAGTGTTCACAGATTCGCGGGGCGCTTTTCCAGTGATCACACCCGTGATACAGCCCTGACGCATGATACGTCTTGATGACCGGGATATCGCCATTCTCCGCGTGCTGACGCAGGAGGGGCGCATTACCAAAGCGGCCTTGGCCGAACGCATCGGCCTGTCTCCGACGCCGTGTTGGGACCGGCTGCGCAAGCTGGAAAAGGCCGGGCTGATCGAAGGCTACGGCGCCCGCATCAACCTGCGCAAACTGGCGCCGCATATAACGGTGTTTGTGGCGGTGGAAATCGCCGATCACACGGCAGCCCGGTTTCAGGCATTTGAGCTGGCGATCCAGCGTTATGACGAGGTCACCGCCTGCTGGGCGCTGGGCGGCGGCTTCGACTACCTGATGCAGATCGTCACCCATGACATCGATGCCTATCAGCGGCTGATCGATTCGATGCTGGATGCCCGCATCGGCCTGTCGCGCTATTTCACCTATATCGTGACCAAACCGGTCAAAGGTCCGGGCGGTCCGCCGCTGGATATTTTGCTGGGAGGGGGGCGCAGCAGCTGAATCTTCTCCGTCATGGGGGAACTTTGGCTACTGTTTCTGGATCGGGCAGAGGAATGTCCTCCTGAACTTCAGGAGGATTTGCCATGGCTGACACCGCCCTTTCTGCCCGCAGCGATATCGCGGACAAAACGCTAGTCCGTTCATTTTCTTATGTGAATGGCCGGTGGCAGACGGCTGAAGACGGCAATACCTTTGCCGTGAAGGACCCCGGAACCGGAAATGTGGTTGGCCATGTCGCGAGCCTTTCGGCAGAAGAATCCTCTGCTGCGGTCGATGCCGCGCAGAATGCTTTCGCCGCTTGGGCGGGGCTTTTGCCGCAGGAACGTTCGGCCATCCTGCGCCGGTGGTATCAGCTGCAGCTGGACCATAAGGAGGATCTGGCCCGCATCATGGTGCTGGAACAGGGTAAACCCCTGTCCGAGGCGATGGGCGAAATCGACTATGGCGCGGGTTTTGTGGAGTTCTACGCCGAAGAGGCCAAGCGTCCGAACATCGAAGGCGTCACCAGCCACCTGCCCGATGCCGAGGTCGAGCTGTGGCGCGAGCCGGTTGGCGTGGTGGCGCTGATCACGCCGTGGAACTTCCCATCCGCGATGCTGACCCGCAAGGCAGCAGCGGCGCTGGCGGCGGGCTGCACCGTTGTGGCGCACCCTTCGGCGGAAACCCCGTTCAGCGCTCTGGCCCTGGCCGAATTGGCCGAGCGCGCGGGCGTGCCTGCCGGGGTGTTCAACGTCGTCACCGGCGATGCGCCCACCGTGGTCAAACCCTGGACCGAAGATACCCGTGTGCGGGCGCTGTCCTTCACCGGCTCTACCGAAGTGGGCAAGCTGTTGTACCGGCAAAGCGCCGATACGGTGAAGCGGCTGGTGATGGAACTGGGCGGCCACGCGCCCGTGATCGTCTTCGAGGATGCCGATCTTGATCAGGCGGTCGAAGAGACCATGAAGGCGAAGTTCGCGACCTCGGGTCAGGATTGCCTCGGCGCCAACCGGATCTTCGTGCAGCGCAGCATCTACCCGGAGTTTTGCAAACGGCTGACGGCGGCAACCAGGAAGCTGACCGTTGGTCTAGGCATGGACGACCCGGACATCGGGCCGCTGATGCACGACCGGGTTGTGGCCAAGCAGGAAGAACACGTGCGCGACGCGCTTGAGAAGGGCGCCAAACTGGCCTGCGGCGGCGAACGCCACGCCATGGGGCCGCTGTTCTATCAGCCGACCGTGCTGACCAACGTGCCGCAGGATGCGAAGATCATGCACGAGGAAACCTTTGGCCCGGTGGCGCCGGTGGCTCCCTTTGACAGCGAAGAGGAAATCACCCAGCGTGCCAATGACACCGAATACGGGCTGGTGGCCTATGTGCATACGCAGGATCCACGCCGCATCTACCGGCTGTCGCGCGCCCTGCAATTCGGCATGGTGGCCGTGAACCGGACCAAGGTGACCGGGGCGCCGATCCCCTTTGGCGGCGCCAAGCAATCCGGTCTGGGCCGCGAAGGCGCGCGTCTGGGCATGGAAGAATTCACCGAGGTCAAATACGTCTGCCGCGACTGGGCATGACGGGCCCCTTGCCGGGCAATTGAATATCAAACGATCACACCCGGGCCGTGCGGGCACCGGGAAACGCAGAAGGACTAGATATGCTGAAAAACGATCAACTGGACCAATGGGACCGCGACAACTTCTTTCACCCCTCGACCCATCTGGCGCAGCACGCGCGCGGTGAAAGCCCGAACCGGGTGATCAAGACCGCCAGCGGCGTGCATATCGAAGACCGCGACGGCACCAAGCTGCTGGACGCCTTTGCCGGGCTGTACTGCGTGAACGTGGGCTATGGCCGTCAGGAAATCGCCGAAGCCATCGCAGATCAGGCCCGCGAATTGGCCTATTACCACTCTTATGTCGGCCATGGCACCGAGGCCTCGATCACCCTGTCGAAGATGATCCTCGACCGGGCGCCGTCGAATATGTCCAAGGTCTATTTTGGCCTCGGCGGCTCGGACGCCAATGAAACCAACGTCAAGCTGATCTGGTATTACAACAACATCCTGGGTCGCCCCGAGAAGAAGAAGATCATCTCGCGCTGGCGCGGCTATCACGGCTCTGGGCTGGTCACCGGCTCGCTGACGGGGCTTGAGCTGTTCCACAAGAAATTCGACCTGCCGCTGGCGCAGGTGGTGCACACCGATGCGCCCTATTATTTCCGCCGCGAGGATCAGAACCAGACCGAAGAACAATTCGTTGCCCATTGCGTCGCAGAACTGGAAGCGCTGATCGAGCGCGAAGGCGCCGACACCATCGCCGCCTTCATCGGTGAGCCGGTTCTGGGCACCGGTGGCATCGTGCCGCCTCCCGCCGGTTACTGGGAAGCGATCCAAGCCGTGCTGAAAAAGCACGACATCCTGCTGGTCGTGGATGAGGTCGTCACCGGGTTTGGCCGTCTCGGCACTATGTTCGGCAGCGATCACTACGGGCTGGAAGCGGATATCATCACCATCGCCAAGGGCCTGACCTCGGCCTATGCGCCGCTGTCCGGTTCGATCGTATCCGACAAGGTCTGGAAGGTGCTGGAGCAGGGCACCGATGAGAACGGCCCCATCGGCCACGGCTGGACCTATTCGGCGCACCCCATCGGTGCTGCGGCGGGCGTTGCCAACCTCAAGCTGATCGATGAACTGAATCTGGTTGAAAACGCAGGCAGCGTTGGCGCCTACCTGAACCAGTCGATGAAGGACGCGCTGGGCGATCATGCCCATGTCGGCGACATCCGCGGCGAAGGCATGCTCTGTGCGGTAGAATTCGTGAAGGGTCGGGATAGCCGCACCTTCTTTGACGCGGCGGACAAGATCGGTCCGCAGATTTCGGCCAAGCTCCTGGAGCAGGACCGGGTGATTGCCCGCGCCATGCCGCAGGGTGATATCCTGGGCTTTGCACCGCCCTTCTGCCTGACCCGTGAAGAGGCCGACACCGTGGTTGCGGCAACCGCGCGGGCCGTGAAAGCGGTTCTGGGCTAGGGTCTGTGGACATTCATCGTGAGGCGATGATGGCAGCCGCGAGATGCCAATTGGCGGCGTAGCTGGACGTTGTCTTTTCGTAGCGGGTCGCTATGGCTCTGAATTCCTTGATCTTTGCGA